>JAEXPO010000311.1 GCA_023446675.1 Bacillota bacterium
CCATGGGTCAGCAGGCAATGGTTATTGAATCCATTCAAGCAGGTGCCAGAGACTTTATCGTTAAGCCTTTTCAGGCTGAAAGAGTTCTGGAAGCCGTCAAAAAAGTGGTCGGATAATTCCTGCAAAGGGAAGTAAAGGATGAGAGACTTCTTTCAGTTGATGGGAGTATTGGCCGCTATCGCTTTGGTTTTATATCTGAGCTATATAACCTCCCGATTTCTTGGAAAGAAAATGGCAGGCGGCGCTAATAACAGGCATATGAAGGTCATCGAGACCATGGCTGTCGGACCGGACAGGTCTCTTAGCCTTATTCGTGTTGGCACAAAGTATTTCCTTTTTCTTAATACCAAAAAGGGATTGGAACTGGTATCTGAAATAGAAAAAGATTCCCTCCTCATTGAAGAAGTAAAAGAGGAGGTTCGGGAATCTGTCGGCAGGTTTGATTTCAGGCAGATTTTAGAGACTTATTCGGGGCTGGGTGGAAATAAACAGCAAGCGAAGAAAACGGCTCAGCCGGCCTCTGCCGATAAAGAGGAATCGGTGCAGGCTTCTTCTGCGAAGGACGAATTCACAGGAGAAGAGGAAACCAATGGACTCTCTGCTGGGATTAAGCGACTTCGCAGACTTCATGGACGGGCAGAATAACCAGAAAGGTTGGCATATCCCATGCTCAAGAAAAAGGTATCAAAAATACTCCTTTTAATTACCGTTTTTCTAGTGATTACAAGCTCGGTTGCCCTTGCAGCACCGGGCATTTCCATATCTGACGGTGGAATAACCATCCAAAACACGGGGGACCCCCAGGAGATCAGCACCAGCATTAAGCTTTTGCTTTTGCTGACTGTTTTATCCCTGCTGCCGTCAATCCTTATCATGATGACTTCCTTTACCCGCATTATCATCGTTCTGTCTTTTTTAAGAAATTCCATGGGCACGCAGCAGATTCCTCCAAATCAGATCGTTGTAGGTCTTGCCCTTTTCTTAACCTTTTTTATTATGAATCCGGTGTTCACCGACATTAACAACGATGCCCTCAAGCCCTTTGCCGAGAACCAGATAAGCATGGAGGAGGCCATCGATATTTCCTCCACCCGGGCAAAGGAGTTCATGTTAGAATACGCCTATGATAAGGATATCGCTCTTTTTGCCGAAATAGCCGAGGAGGATCCGCCGGAGAATTTAACGGATTTGCCCTTAACCGTAGTGGTTCCGGCCTTTATGATAAGTGAGCTGAAAACAGCCTTTTTTATGGGTTTTATGCTTTATATCCCTTTTCTGGTTATTGATATGGTGGTAGCCAGTACGCTTATGTCCATGGGTATGATGATGCTTCCTCCTGTTATGATTTCCATGCCCTTTAAAATTTTGCTTTTTCTCCTGGTGGATGGATGGAACCTTATTACAAAGCAAATCGTAGAGTCGTTTGTACGATAGCGGGGCAGGGATTCATAAGACTTTTTAGAAAACAAAAAGGAGGTAATGCTTTTGGAGCAATTTTTACTGGACCTTGCCAGGGATGCCATGATGACCATGCTGAGGGTAGTGTCCCCGGTACTTATTATTGGTCTGGTGGTTGGTCTTGTTGTAAGTATATTTCAAGCTACCACTCATATACAGGAGCAATCCCTTCATTTTGTACCTAAAATTGTGGCTATGATTGTTGCCCTTATGCTTTTAGGCTCCTGGATGATGACGACTATGAAGGAATTTACCCTTCGTATGTATGAGAACATGCTGAAATTCATGGGGATGTGAAACCAGCGTTTCTGATCTAAACGGTACAAAAGGATAATAGATTCATGACGATTCCAATTTTTGACTCAATGCAGAACATATGGAGTGTTTTTCTTCTCGTACTGGTACGTGTTTCGGGCATGTTTTTTTTGTCACCCATTTTCGGCAGGCGTAATTTGCCAAATAATTTTAAGGTCGCCTTCTGCCTCATGTTCACCCTGTTAATTGCCAATACCGTTGCTATTCCCGACTTTTCCCAGTATGCCTCGCTGGCCGCTTATGCTCTTCTTATCGGAAAGGAGCTGCTTGTCGGGCTGATGATGGGCTTTATCACTTATTTGTTTTTTTCTTCAATTTACATAGCAGGACAAATGATTGATATGCGCATTGGCTTTGGTATGGTTAATGTTATGGATCCCTTGTCCAATATCCAGATCCCCATAACAGCCGATTTTTATGTGGTCGTCGCAACCCTTGTTATGCTGGCCACCAATTCCCATCATCTTCTCATTGAAGCTATGGCCGAAAGCTATAAATACCTGCCCATAGGCGTAGCCGAGTTTTCAGGTGAGACACCGCGGCAGCTGGTAGGACTTTTTTCTGCTGTTTTTGCCATTGGCTTTAAAATTGCTGCTCCGGTAACCATAACCATTCTGATTACGGATCTTGCTTTGGGAATAATATCAAAATCCATGCCCCAGATGAATGTCTTTATGCTTGGCATGCCTTTAAAGGTTATTCTGGGAATAGCCATCATTTACCTGACCTTGGGTGCTTTTAACGGTATTGTATCCCTCATTACCGATAAGACCTACAAGGAAATTTTTAATTTTCTTATTAATGTAGGCCAAACACAGTAGGAAGGAGGACCTGTATGGAAGGACGCAGAGGTATTGTCATAAATCTGCAGCTTTTTGCCGACAGCGGTGAAAAGACTGAAAAAGCCACCTCGAAAAAGCGTCGGGATTTAAGGAAAAAAGGTCAGGTCTTCCACAGCAAAGAGGCTGCAACCAACATCGTTCTGCTGCTTATGTTTCTATCTCTTAAAACCTTTGGCAGTTATATTTATACCACTACCCAAAACCTTCTCCGGGTTTTTTTAGCTGGAGAAAAGACCTATAACCTGGACGATGTAGGGGATGTCATGAGTATGTTCGCCTATGTGCTGATAGAAATAGCAAAAATTCTGGCCCCACTTTTCCTTGTTGCCATGCTGGCCGGAGCATTGGGCTACTATCTTCAGGTGGGTTTTTTATTTACCACCGATCCCATACGGCCCAAATTTTCAAATATAAACCCCATCAGCGGTCTGAAGCAATTATTTTCGACACGGGCGCTGTTTGAACTTGCCAAGTCGGTGCTAAAGATAATCTTAATAGGGTATGTTGCCTATACTTCTATCCGCGGCGAAATGAATAATCTTCTGAAACTAATGACGCTGGAGATTGGACCGCTTGCAGCATACCTTGTGAACACAGCCCTTGATATAGGTATTAAAATATGCTTTGCACTTCTTATTATTACTGTTATTGATTTCTTTTTCCAGTGGCGAAAGCATGAAAAGGATATTCGCATGACCAAGCAGGAGGTAAAGGAAGAGTTCAAGCAAATTGAAGGTAATCCTGAAATAAAGGGCAAGATTAAGCAGAAGCAGCGCGAAATATCCATGCGGCGCATGCTTAATGAGGTTCCCAAGGCGGATGTGGTTATCACAAACCCTACCCACTATGCCGTAGCCATAAAATATGAACCTCAAAGAATGTCCGCACCCTATGTTCTTGCCAAGGGCGTGGATTTTATGGCTAAGAGAATAAAGGATACTGCAAAGGAAAACAAGATTAATATTGTTGAAAACAGGCCCCTGGCCCAGGCTCTTTACAATACGGTTGAAATTGGCGCTGCAGTGCCTCCGGAGCTTTACAAGGCAGTTGCAGAGGTACTGGCTTTTGTATACAATCTGCAGGGAAAAAACCCCGGCAAATAAATAGAATGCATGACAAATACAGGACAATTCGGCTATTGTTTTGCATGCATGTTTATAATAAAATAAAATCAAAAGACAAAAGCCGAGGGTTTTCGACATTTAACGATGAACCCCCCGTGAGCTTTCCGGTTTTCAGCCTATGTGGGTGAAAGCATTTTCAGACAGAGAAAAGTATTTTTATATTAGATCCATAAATGGGAAGGAAGGATTGTGGCGCTGTGAAAAACAGAAATTTAGTTGTTGCCATTTTTGTTGTTCTAATCGTATTGTTTATAATTGTTCCCATGCCTTCCGTGGTACTGGACGTTTTATTGGTTATCAATATCACTTTATCCCTGCTCATTCTGATTAATGCCGTTTACGCCCGGGAGGCATTGTCCATGTCTGCCTTTCCTACCATGCTTTTGTTTACCACCCTCTATCGGCTTTCGCTTAATATTGTATCAACCCGGTTGATTGTAGGCGAGGGGGAAGCGGGAGGCGTTATACGAAGCTTTGGTAAGTTTGTAGGCGGAAACGATCTCATTGTCGGCGCTATTGTTTTTATTATCATTATGATAGCCCAGTTTATGGTTATAACCAAAGGCGCCGAGCGTGTATCGGAAGTAGCCGCCAGGTTTACTCTGGACGCTATGCCCGGTAAACAGATGGCTATTGATGCGGATCTTAATTCGGGGCTCATTAATGAAACGGAAGCCAAAGACAGACGTAAAAAAATACAAAGAGAAGCGGACTTCTACGGCGCCATGGACGGCGCCACCAAGTTTGTTAAAAATGATGCCATTTTTGGTATATTATCGGTTTTTGTAAATATCATCGGCGGAATCGTTATGGGTATGGTAAAGCTTAATCTTCCCATTAATGAAGCTCTTGAGCGCTATACCATACTCACCATAGGCGACGGCCTTGTCAGTCAGATTCCATCCCTGCTCATAGCGGTAGCCACAGGTATTATTGTTACCCGTGCGGCTGCAGAAGGGGATTTGGGCAATGATATCATCCGCCAGATCTTCAACAGCCCTTCGGTTATGTATGTTGGTGCCGGAGCCTGCTTTATACTGGTTTTTATCTTATGGCAATGGTCCCTCATTCTTGTCGGGGGCCTTCTTATTTTTCTCGGATTTAAGCTGAAGAGTGTTCAGCAGGAAGAATTTAAGCAGGAAGAAATGAAGGTGGAAGAGCAGGAAGTCGAGGAAATCCGAAAGCCCGAAAATGTGGTTTCGCTGCTCCAGGTGGATCCTATTGAACTCGAGTTTGGCTATGCTATTATTCCCCTTGCTGAAAAATCCCAGGGCGGCGACCTTCTGGATCGGGTGGTTATGATTCGGCGCCAGCTGGCCATCGAGCTGGGAGTTATTGTTCCCATAATACGTCTCAGGGACAATATCCAGCTTGGGCCCAATCAGTATGTCATTAAAATCAAGGGCGTGGAGGTTGCCCGGGGCGAGCTTCTTTTAGATCATTTCATGGCTATGAATCCCGGAACAGCGGATGCCAGTATCAGTGGTATTCCTACTACTGAACCCGCTTTTGGACTGCCCGCCCTCTGGATTCAGGAGAATCAGCGTGACCGGGCTGAAATGCTTGGCTATACGGTAGTGGACACACCATCCATTGTGGCTACCCATATGACCGAAATTGTACGCCGGCATATTCATGAGCTTATGGGACGACAGGATGTGCAGCTGCTTATTGATAATGTGAAGAGCACGAATCCTGCCATTGTGGACGAATTGGTGCCTAAGCTGATGAACCTGGGTGAGATTCAAAAGGTACTGGCCAATTTATTAAGGGAGGGTGTTTCCATAAGAGATATGGTAACTGTTATGGAAACGCTGGCGGATTATGCGCCCATCACCCGGGATCCCGATATGCTTACCGAATATGTGAGGCAAGCTCTGGGAAGGGCCATCTCCCATACCTATATCAACCGGAACAACTCCGATGTAATTACACTGGATCCCAAACTGGAAAAAGCCATTATGGAATCGGTTCAAAAAACCGAAGCCGGATCCTACATAGCCATGGAGCCAAGCATGACCAACAGGATTGTAAACCATGCGGCTACATTATCTGAAAAGATTGCCCAAAGCGGAAAACAGCCTATTATTCTGGCCTCTCCCGTTGTGCGTCTTTACTTTAAAAGGCTTACGGAGCAAGCGATACCAGGCCTTGTAGTTTTATCCTACAATGAACTGGATCCTGCCCTGGAGGTTAACGCTGTGGGTATGGTGAGTCTGTAGAAAGGATAATGAAGCATGATAATTCGCAGATACACCTGTAAGGATATGCAGGAAGCCATGATGAAGGTTAAGCTGGAATTAGGCAGCGAGGCCGTTATTATGAGCAGCAGAAAGGTAAAACCCAAAGGCCTTTTTAGCTTCTTAAAGCCGGCGTCCTTTGAAGTGGTCGCAGCCATTGACGACGATTTGGGCAGGCCGGCCAAAAAGCCTCAGGCGCCTGTTCAGACGCAAACGACGGCTCTATCCTCTGCACAATCCCAGACAGAGCTTTATAGGGCTGTGCTGCAAAAAAAAGCGGAAAACATGGGTGCGCCGGTCCCGGCCTCCGTTTTAGAAGCAGCGGCTCAGCCTGTGGCTGCCATGACCGCCCCTGTATATACCTCCGCAGAACAAAGCACGGTAATCCCCGGTTACGAGAAAAACAGGCTGCAAACACAGCTTGATCCCTATTCCCGTCCTAAAGCACAGGAGGAAGGGGTCTATCAGGATCTTGAGAACAAGGTAAAAAGCATGGAAGGCATGCTTGAGCAAATTCTTCGTTCAGTAAACCAGAAATTGCCCGGTGAGGAAGCAGCCCGAAAGGGTGAACTGCCTTCTATGGCAAGGGGCGATGGCACGGAGGACCAGGCCGCAGACAATCAAAGCCTGGAGAAGCTGAGAAGCCTTTTGCAGGATCAGGATGTAGACAACAAGCTTATTGATAAAATTGTTGAAAAGGTAAAGG
>JAEXPO010000313.1 GCA_023446675.1 Bacillota bacterium
TGATTAAGCTTAAGCCGGCCGCCTGGGCAAACCATAAAAATATGTGTTTGCCCAGGCGTTTTTTGTTGTTTTCCTTCCTGAAAACAGCACCATACCCAGGGCAGGAAAGGTTACGGTGGCCTATGAATCCCTCTAAAAAGGACATGGAGGCTTTTATCCTCGATCATTACACCCCCTACGACGGCGACAGCAGCTTTCTGGCTCCGCCCACAAGCCGCACCCGCAGGCTCTGGGAGACCTGTCAGGAGCTTTTGAAGGAAGAAGCCCGGCAGGGTGGCGTGAAGGACATTGATGTTCAAAGCCTGTCCGGCATTCTAAGCTTTGCCCCCGGTTATATTGACAGGAAAAACGAGGTAATTGTGGGCCTCCAGACCGACGAGCCCTTAAAGCGCATGGTAAATCCCTTCGGTGGACTGAGGCTGGCAAGAAAAGCCTGCGAGGCCTATGGGTACCATTTGCCGGAGAATGTGGAAAAGCTCTATTTCAAATACCGGAAAAGCCATAACGACGGAGTTTTTCATGCCTATACCGGGGACATGCTCAAGGCACGCCGCTCCGGAGTTATTACCGGACTTCCCGATGCTTATGGAAGGGGACGTATCATAGGCGACTACCGCCGGGTAGCCCTTTATGGAACAGATACCCTTATCCAGGGAAAGCAGGCGGATCTTGAGGTGCTTGCCCAGGAGGAAATGACCGGGGAGACCATACGGCTTCGGGAAGAGGTTCACGAACAAATTCAGGCCCTAAAGGAACTTGCCTCTTTGGGCGCTGCTTACGGCTTTGATATCGGAAGGCCTGCGGCAAACGCCTTTGAAGCTGTTCAATGGACTTATCTGGCCTTTTTGGGAGCTGTCCGGGAAACCAATGGGGCCGCCAATTCTCTGGGAAGGCTTAATACCTTCTTCGATATTTATATTGAAAAGGATCTTCGTGACGGTCTTCTGGATGAGGCAGGCGCCCAGGAGCTCATTGACCAGCTTGTCATAAAGCTCCGTCTTGTAAGGCATCTTCGCACCCCTGAATACAACGAATTATTTGCCGGTGATCCGGTGTGGCTGACGGAGGCTTTGGGAGGCATGAGCAGTTCGGGCCGCCACCAGGTAACGAAAACCGCCTACCGTTTTCTCCATACTCTGGTAAACCTGGGACCGGCACCCGAGCCTAATTTAACCGTGCTCTGGTCGGAACGCCTGCCCGATCCCTTCAAAAGCTATTGCTCCCAAATTTCCATTGAAACCAGCGCCATCCAGTATGAAAACGATGATCTCATGAGTCCAGCTTTTGGTTCGGATTACGGTATTTCCTGCTGTGTGTCGGCCATGGATATCGGCAGGGACATGCAGTTTTTCGGCGCCCGGTGCAATCTGCCCAAGCTCTTGCTTTTAGCCCTCAACGGAGGAAGGGATGAGTTGACGGGAGAACAGGTTGGTCCGGCCGGAGAACCCTGTCCGCAGGGGCCCCTTTCCTTTGACTGGGTTACGGCAAGCCTTTCCCGTTATCAGGCCTGGCTTGCCGCACTCTATGTGGATACCCTCAACATCATTCACCACATGCACGACAAATATGCCTATGAAGGGCTTATGATGGCGCTCCACGACACCCGGGTTCACCGCTTCATGGCCTTTGGCATTGCAGGTCTGAGCGTTGTGTGCGATTCTCTGAGCGCCATTAAGTATGCCCGGGTTACACCCCTTAAAAACGAGGACGGCCTGGTAACCGATTTTATTATTGAAGGGGACTTTCCCAAATACGGAAATGACGACGACAGAGCGGACAGCCTTGCCGTGGTGCTTGCTCACAGCTTCCTCCAGGACTTGAAGGCACGAAGGGCCTACAGAAACGCGGAGCATACCCTTTCCATTCTCACCATTACCTCCAATGTGGTTTATGGCAAAAAAACCGGCGCAACCCCTGACGGGCGCAAAAAGGGTGAACCCTTTGCACCGGGAGCCAACCCTATGCACGGAAGGGACAAAAAGGGAGCCCTGGCCGTTCTGAATACAGTGGCCAAGCTCCCTTATGAAATATGCAGGGACGGTATTTCATTAACCCTTTCCCTTACGCCCCCTTCCCTTGGCAAGGAATCCGGTCAGCGCACCGCCAATCTGGCAGCCCTTCTTGACGGTTATTTCGCAAAGGGCGGGCATCACCTGAATATCAACGTGCTGGACAGAAAGCTGCTCCTCGAAGCCCTTGAAAGTCCGGAACGCTACCCCTGGCTTACAATAAGGGTTTCAGGCTATGCCGTTCATTTTAACAAGCTGACGGAGGCACAAAAAAGGGAGGTTCTTGCCCGCTCCTTTCATGAAGGAATGTAGCTTTTATAGAGCGCTTTCAGGCTTTATTTCCCATATTCCAAAACCACTGCCTGATGGCACTGAACCTCCGGAACGGTAAATTCCACTACTCCGTTTTTTTGAGTAAAAGGAATTTCAACACCCTTGGGCACGGAATAAATCCGTTCAATCTTTTCCGCTGCTCTTATCCTAAGAGGAATGCGGTACAGGGGCGGCAAATCTTCTATAACCTCCGCCCTCCCCCTGCGCACCGGAGCGCCATACAGCAAGTGTAAAATATAACGGTTTTTGGATGACTGTCTCACAAAGCGAGCTCTTCCGGCGCTGGGCATATCCGCCTTCATCACAGGGTTTTTATACACCAGCCTTAGGGCGTTTATAAAATAGTCCCTGTGGTATTGGGCACCGTGGACAAAATACATTTTACATATTTTATGGGTAAGATGAATGACGCTCCCCTTGCCCACCGCTGCGGGATAAGGGGATTTTTCCAGCTTATAGGGCGTATTCTGATGTGAGCAGTAGCGGGCGTAGGTTCTGTTGAAATAGGGTTCCCTTAGGGAGGCCCATATTTTTCCGTCCCTTACACCAACTTTGCGTGCCGCCTCGTAAAACAGAAAGGGGGATGAAACAATTCCTTCTGCCAGCTCCGTACCCGCGCAGACGTAGTCATTTTCATATTCCGAGGGCCCCAGATCGTCAGCACCGGTATCAATGAGGAGTCTGTCCTTTTCCTTATTAAGCCCGCTTTCTCCCGTAAGCAGAACCCCTCCGCCGTACGCGGCAAAGGCTTCAATACGGGCCGCTGCCTCTTCGTCCAGAACCACCGAATCCGGAAGTATAATAGCATCAAACCTGAAAAGAGGGTCTCCCGGCAGTACAATATCAAAATCCATCTGGCGTTCCAGAAGCATTTTAACAAGGCCCTCATCCGACTGGGGATCTCCGGACTGCAGGATTCCCAGCCGGGCGGTTTCCTCCGCACCAAAGCAATAGTCTTCCATTTGCTTTACGTATTCATAGGCATAGCCGATGCTTCGATACGTATCCATGTCCATTTCGCCGGAGGGGTGGAGCTGGTCACCCACACTGCAGCCGGCGCCGTAGGTGAGCATGGCGGCGCATTCATACCTTAGGGCTGCCGGGTTTTTGAAGCCGCCAAATTCCCCCCACATGGTATGGAATTTTCCCGTCATTCCCAGGTAGTCCTTGCCTGTACGTGCAAAGTATTTGGCTCTTGGCGGCATTTTATCATAGCCTCCCCAGGTAGTGGGAAGGTCCTCAAGCTCAAAGTGAGTTTGTAAATCATGGTATTGGGGCCTGTATTGATCCGCGCCGCCATTAAAAAATACCGTGCTCTCCGGGTGCCTTTCACGGACAATTTCGGTACACCGGGCCATAAAATCTCTTCGCATATGGATATACCAGGCGCGGGCATCGTCCTCCTTTTCCGGATCCAGGCCCTGCTCCCCCATGGCTTTAAGGCAGGACTCGCAATAACAGCGATCGTCAATAAAGCAGATATCGTAAAAAAGGCCGTCCACTTTTGGATACCTTTCACTTATTTCCCGGGTAAGGTCATATATATGGGATGCGTAAGCCCCTGACGGACACAGTACCTTCCAGGAGGCAACGGGCCTTTTATCCTCCGGTTTGGCCTCCAGGCTGTAATTGGTCAGCTGAGGGCTTCCGTCCTTGTTCCTTGCCAGCCATTCCGGATGGTTTTCCCCATCGTTGGAGGACCAGCCCACAGTGATATAAAGGGGGGCTTTAACCCCTATTTCATGGGCCGCGTCCATCATCTCCCCCATAAGATCAAAGCTCAAATGGGGATGCATCCGCCCTGTTTTCGTGGGATAGTAGCACCAGCTGTGATGGCCTTTCGCAAACAGGGTTATGGAGTCCAGGTGCCCGGTCAGCAAGGC
>JAEXPO010000416.1 GCA_023446675.1 Bacillota bacterium
GCTCAAGGGCTTTATGCTTGAGTTTGTCCATGAAAACTACAGGAATCCGGACCTTTTCCTTGCCATGATCTGCGAACGTTTTTCTATCGGCGAGGCAACCTTATCCCAATTTTTCAAAAATGCGGTGGGGGATAACCTGTCTCAGTATGTGGAAAATTTACGCATTACGGAGGCCTGCCGCCTGCTGTCCGACAGCAGGAATGCAGTGGCGGATATTGCGCTGGAGGTTGGCTATACCAGTGACAAATCCTTCCGCCGGGCTTTTAAGCGTCTGAAGGCTGTTAGCCCCACGGAATTTCGCAGAAACCTCCCGGTGAGTGAACAGGGATAAATGAGAACGGCTTTTTATGCAGTTTTTTCAGACCTTTTAAAGAAATGTCCGCTTTCAAAAAAACTGTGTGATTTGAGGGAAGCCCTCCTGAATCCCGCAGTTTTCTTTGTTTGCTTTGTGCAAATTGTGATTCTGCCCGGCCTGAAGAATTGTGTGTTCTATCAAAATATTGTGTGTTGTGCCGGGAAAGTTAATCCGGTTATACTGCATTTACAGCATTACAGAAACACGATTGAACTGGGAGACGAAGGGTGCGGCAGAAGACGAAGCGTTAAGCCAATGTCCTGATCTCCGCAGTTGGGAAAGGAATTGTATATGCAGACAGCCTCACTTGGGAAAAGAAAAAACCTTTTCAAGGGTCTGAAGCAGACCAAGTTTTTGCAGCTTATGCTGCTGCCCGGTCTTATTTATTACATTATATTCCAATATGTACCCATGTACGGTGTTATCATTGCCTTTAAGGACTATAGTATCCGAAAGGGAATTATGGGGAGTCCCTGGGTGGGACTGGATAATTTTATGTCCTTTTTCCAGCATCCTTTCTTTGAAAGGCTTCTTGCCAACACCGTTCTTCTCAATGTGTACAACCTGCTTTGGTCCTTTCCTGTGCCTATCTTGTTTGCCCTCATGCTCAATGAGCTTCGAAGCTACAGGTATAAAAAAATCGTTCAGACCGTAAGCTATCTGCCTCATTTTCTTTCCACGGTATCCATCGTGGGCATACTGTTTCTTATTTTATCTCCTGAAACCGGATTTGTTAATAAAGTAATTAACGTATTCGGAGGGGAGTCCATTTACTTCATGGCGGAAGTAAAGTGGTTCAGAACCATCTTTATCGGTTCAAGTATATGGCAGAACTTCGGGTGGGATGCCATTATCTATCTGGCTGCATTAACGGCCGTCAATCCGGAGCTCTACGAAGCGGCCCGAATTGACGGGGCATCACGGCTGAGACAAATTTGGCACATAACCCTGCCTGCCATAAAGGGAACCGTCACCATTATGCTGATTCTCAGGATGGGTCAAATGATGAGCGGCGGGGCGGATAAGGCGCTTTTGATGCAGACGCCTGTAACCTATGAGGTGTCGGATGTTATCAGCACCTATGTCTACCGCCGGGGACTTATTTCAGCGGAATACAGCCTGGGAACGGCCATTGATTTTTTTAACTCTGTTATAAACATTTCATTGTTGCTCATTGCAAATAAAATTAGTAAAAAGCTGACGGACAGCGGACTTTTTTAAGGAGGTGCGGCATGATTCGCGATCGCTCTGTTTCCTCACGCATGATTGACTGCGTGACACATATCGTTATGGTTCTTGTTCTTCTTATTACCCTGCTGCCCGTCATTCACGTGGCCGCTATTTCCTTAAGCAGCAGCAGCGCCATTAACCGGGGGCTTGTCAGCTTCTGGCCGGTGGAGTTCAGCATGCAGTCCTATTACAAGGTTATGGAAGCCGGCACCGTTCCAAGGGCCTTTCTTAATTCGGCGCTTTATATGGCGGCAGGGACTGCCCTCAGCATGGTTCTGACAATTATGATGGCATATCCGCTTTCAAAAAAGAACCTGCCCTTGAGGAATCTTTATCTTCTTATTTCCACAATTCCCATGTTTTTCTCCGGCGGAATGATCCCTAAGTTTCTTTTGGTTAACAATATCGGGATTTACAACACCTTCTGGGCCATGATCCTTCCAGGCGCTGTTTCCACATGGAATCTCATTATCATGCGTTCGTTCTTTCAAAGCATCCCGGAATCCCTGGAGGAATCCGCCCGGCTGGACGGCGCAAATGATTTCCATATTTTATGGTGGGTCATAATCCCCCTGTCCCTGCCCGCTATAGCCACTGTGGGCATGTTCTATGCCGTAAGTCAGTGGAACGGCTGGTTTGATGCCATGGTTTACTTAAAGGAAAGCGTGCGTTATCCCCTGCAGCTTGTGCTTCGGGAAATTGTCATTCAGGGACAAATCGCTAAGGAGCTGGCGGCTCAGGGTATTGTTGACGACGATTTCAAAGCCGTCACGGTGGAGAGCATCAAATACGCAACCCTTTTTATTTCCATTCTTCCCATGCTCATTATTTATCCCTTTGTTCAAAAGTATTTTGTCAAGGGTGTGATGGTGGGGTCTGTAAAAGGTTAAACAGGCCCAGGCGCAAAATGATTTTCTTTAAGGAACACGGCTTTGTCAGGAAAACGGTCAGTACAAGTTGGTGACAGGCTTCGAGTGGCCAATCGGAGCTATCATATATTAAAAAGAATGTGGAGGAGTCTATGATGAAAAAAGTTCTGGTTAAGGCACTTGCAGCATTTTTGTCAATAACCCTTCTGGGCGGCTGCGGCTCCGCAGCTCCCGCTTCAGAATCGCCAAAAGCCTCTTCGGAAAACACACCCGGTACTCAAACGCCTGAGGCTGAGCGAAAAGATTTAGAGTATAACGCCCTTTTTGTCATATCAAAGGAACGTATACCCGATGATCCGTCTCTTTTGGATGAGGTCATGAAGGAAAAATTCGGAATAGTAATGAAATGGGAGCAAATTGCATCCAGCAGTGTGGCGGAAAAGCTGAATCTGCTGTACGCCTCAAGAGATATACCGGATATGGTATGGCCCGTGGGTGTTACCGCCGATTATCCCAAGCGTTATGGGCGTGACGGGCTGCTGCTCCCCATTAATGAGTATTTTGACAAGCTGCCCAACTACCGGGCGCTGTACAGCGATTCCGACTGGGAAACGCTTCTTCTTACTCAAAGCAACGCCGACGGCAATCTTTATTATCTGCCCCAGAAAAACTACCGTGACACTGCCAACGCGTGGATTTACCGCAAATCCGCTTTTGATGAGCTGGGGCTTACCTTCCCTAAAACAACCGATGAGCTCTATACTGTTTTGAAAACCATTAAGGAAAAATATCCCGATTCCATTCCCATGCCCAATCAGGGCGGACTGGACGTGGTAAACGGACTGAGCTATGCCTGGGGAATCGATCCGGTTTCACCTTACTGCTTTATTGATGAGGACGGGCAATTGGTAAGCTATAGCCGCACTACGGACGAATACCGGGAGGTTTTGAAATTTGCCTCCAAATTATGGGCCGAAGGGCTTATCAATAAAGAATTTGCAACGGTTACCGAACAGCAGTGGACCGAATCCTATGCCAACGGCAAAACCTACATCCAATATCTGTACGCAACCCGTGAAACCTGGGCCGAAGAAAACATGAAGGCCGTGGATCCCGACGTAGACTGGGCATGGGTGCCCTACAACATTACTGCGGATCCCTCGGGAGCTTACTACTTCAACCGGGAAGCCCCGTATACCACGGCAGGTCCCTTTTTCTCAGAAACCATAAAGGGCGAGAAGATGGACCGCATGATGGAATGGTATGACTGGCTCTGCACGGAAGAGGGATCCCGCTTCATCTGTATGGGTGAGGAAGGCGTTACCTATGAGCTTGTAAATAACGAACCCCAGTTTATGTCCCATATGTACCATTCCGAACGAAATCCCGACGGTAAAAAGGACTGGTCCTACGGCCTTTACCTTGGCAATATCGTCCAGCATCCCGCATACTTGAAGGAGGTTGGCAAAACCACGGACCTGGATCTTAGCGCACAGCTGATGGCTGATAGCAATTCACGCTATTTCCCAATCATTGCATGGAGCTTTTCCGAGGCGGATGAAAAGAAAATCAATGACTATGATACCGTTATAAAGGACGTTACCGAGGAATACTCCATGAAATTCATCATGGGCAACCTGGATCCCAACAGCGATGCCGACTGGGAAGCTTACCTCAAGGTGCTTGACGGCGTGGGGCTTAAAGAAGCTAAGGCACTCCGTGAGGCCAATTACAAGACCAATTAAACCGTAAAAGCAGAAAGAATCTTGAAAGGGGCTCTTCCACCGCCGGTATGGCGCCGGAACCGTGTGGCAGCGCCCCGTCATTGACAGCCGTTTGCTAAAAGCAAATCCGGCTAAAAGGGAGGGGGCTCTATGCCCCCGAGCTTTTGATTTTGGAGGAAAGCGTAATGAAAACAATACACATACTCAGAGAGAACGTGAAAGACGCCCTTTCGCCCCGTATCGCCTTCGGTACGGAGCTTGTTAAAAAAGAGCTGTCCTTCCTGGGATATAAGGCAACTGAGACGAAAGCTGCGGAGGCGCTTTCCCCGGCCTACAGAGAGCTGGAAGGAGAAAAGCTTCTTGTCTGCGTTGCGGGTGAATCGCCCTTTTTAAAAATGCTTGAGGAGGCGGAGGTTTTCCTTTATAACACCTGCGCTCCCACGGGGGAGGGCTTTTATATCGGTACCTGCTCCGGGGGCTTGAAAGTGGTTGTGGGCGGAAGTCCCACAGGCGCGCTGTATGGTTGTCTTGAGCTGTGTGAGCGCATTAAAAGGGAAAAGGCGCTTCCCCGTGAGATTGCCTATGGCGATGCGCCGGTCTATGTGCTTCGCGGCCCTGCTCTGGGCCTCCAGAAAACGACCATTGAACCCCCCCGCCACACCTATGAATATCCCATCACTCCCGGTCGTTTTCCCTGGTTCTATGATAAGGCAAACTGGACGGAGCTTCTGGACTTTATGCTGTGGCAGCGGTGCAATGTCCTGTATATCTGGTCGGGGCACCCGTTTTCCTCCCTTGTAAAGGTGCCTGAATACCCGGAGGCCCTGGAGGTTACCGAGGAGGAATACCTTCTGAACCGACAGGTGTTTGAGTGGCTCACAGCCGAGGCCGACAAGAGGGGCATCTGGGTGGTGCTCAAATTCTATAATATCCACATACCGCTGCCCTTTGCGCAAAAGCATCGTCTGGAGCTGCTTCAAAACAGGCCCCGGGACATCACCAGGGATTATACCAGGAAATCCATCGCCCGCTTTGTGGCGGAGTTTCCCAATATCGGCCTTCTGGTATGCCTTGGGGAGGCGCTGCGGGGAGAGGAAAATAAGAAAAGCTGGTTTTGCGAGACGATTATCCCCGGCGTAAAGGACGGTATGGCGCTGGGAGGGCTTACCCAGGAGCCGCCCATTATTCTGCGCGGCCATGATGTGGATGCGCAATCGGTTATGGGCGAGGCAGGCAAAAGCTACTCCAACATGTATACCATGTGGAAATACAACGGCGAGGGCCTGACCACCTGGCTTCCCAGGGGGGCCTGGCAGAAAAAGCACCAGGGACTCTCCGGCATTAAGACAGCCCATATTGCCAATATACATATTTTAGCGGATTTGGAGCCGTTCCGCTATGGCGCTCCATCCTTCATTCAAAAGTGCGTGCTGGCAAGCACCCACCGCCTTGGTACAAACGGCCTTCACCTGTACCCGCTGTTTTATTGGGACTGGCCTTATTCTCCTGATAAGGCTGAGCCGCGTATTAAGCAGATTGACAGGGATTGGATGTGGTTTGCCACCTGGTTTCGGTATGCGTGGAATCCTTACCGGGATCCTTCCCTGGAGCGCCACTATTGGATTGAAAGGCTGGAGGAGCATTTCGGAAGCAGGGCCGCGGCAGAAAGCATGCTGGATGCTCTCGAAGCGGGAGGCGAGTGCGCACCCCGGATCCTTCGCAGGTTCGGCATTACCGAAGGCAACCGTCAGTCCATGAGCCTGGGCATGTTTATGAGCCAGCTAACCAACGACAAGCGCTACAGCCCCAATGTGGAGCTGTGGAAATCGGTGTCTCCCCAGGGAGAGCGGCTGGACGACTATGTCAGACGCAAGCTCAAAGGGGAAGTGCCCGTGGGAGAAACGCCCCTTGACGCCATAAATGAAATTGAGCATTATGCGGACAGGGCTTTCTATAGCGCCAGGGAAGCTGCCTGCGGGATTAAAAGGAATGTGGAGGAATATCGCCGGACGGTGTCGGACATGGAGGCCATCCGTCTCATGAGCTATTCCTATACGGAAAAGGCTCGGGCCGCGCTTCTTGTACTGGAGTACCGTTATACCATGAACCCGGATTTTTCGGGGAATGTTGTCCTTTTGGAGCAAGCCCTTGTGCATCTGGAAAAGAGCATGTCATACTTCAAGGAACTCACTTCCCTTACAAGCGAAACCTACCTTTATGCCAACAGCATGCA
>JAEXPO010000466.1 GCA_023446675.1 Bacillota bacterium
CTTTAATAAAGCGACCCGCACGTTTACTTAACTTTTCTTTTTCCTTTTGTTCAGCCATTATTTTAACACTCCCAATTACTTATTTCGTTTCCTTATGGTCAGTGTGTTTGCGGCAAAACCTGCAGTACTTGCTAAGTTCAATTCTGTCGGGATCGTTTTTCTTGTTTTTCATCGTATCGTAGTTTCTTTGTTTGCACTCTGTGCAAGCCAAGGTTACTCTGACTCTCATGTGGAACACTCCTATGCATAACATATTTTTGGCATAAAAAAAAAGCTCGCAAAGCACTATTTACATTATCACAGACATAAACCAAAGTCAAGAAAATAAGAAAAATTTCTTTACGTAAAGCGTATGATTCTGCGGTTTTATGTAGAACCGTTTAAAAGCGAGAGAGCTTCAAAAGCCTCTCACTTTTAAACGAATTTACAAAATCAATTGGATAAAGCCTTTTTTGCCTTCAGCCTCTGCTTGTACTTCATCCAAACAACCCACAGAGGTGATGCAATAAAGATGGTGGAATAACAACCCGTTACAATACCGATGAGCAGTGAAAAGCTGAAATCCTTTAAGGAGCCGATATTGTTCATGGTGGAGAATACATACAGAACCACAACGCAAATGAGGGTTGTCATCATGGTATTTATGGAACGGGACATCGTCTGGTTGATGCTTGTGTTTACGATATCTTCCAAACCGGCCTTTTTCATAAGGGTAGTGTTTTCACGAATACGATCGTAAATAACTACGGTATCATTAATGGAATAACCGATAATGGTAAGAACACAGGCGATAAAAATATCATTCAGGGGCATTTTAAAGGTAATATAAACGCCAAACATGACGCCAATATCATGTATGAGCGCTATAATTGCGCATACAGCAGCGGAAAAGCCACTGATGATACTAAAACGCCAGGCTACATACAGCAAAATCAGGCCGGATGAAATCACAACGGCCCACAAGCCCTGCTCCAGGGTTTCCTGACCAATAATGGGGCTGATACTCATAACCTCATTTTTGTTGCTGTCAAGCTTCACATCGAAGTTGGACGACAGCACTTCCTTGACTCTATCCTCTTCCTCTGCCGTGAGAGGCTGATTTCCGGCAATATCAATACGAATCATGGTGATGCTCAGATTATTGGCTTCCGAATCATAGCTTTTCATGACACTGGCGGTAACTTCCTTGTTGAGCTCTGAGGCGATCAGGGAACCTACCGCATTCGGGTCGATGCCTTCGGTGGCCTCAATGGTCATTCGGGTACCGCCCTTATAGTTAATGTCCATTGCAATTCCGTTAATAATGAGCATTATGGCAAAAAAGACAAAGAGCGCAATGCTGAAACCAAAGAAGTATTTTTTGTTCTTTATAAATTCAAATTGTTTCATGCCTTTTTACCTCCGTTGGAAACGCCGTACAACCATTTGTTTTTAGCAAAGCTGAATGCCGTGAGGCCCTGCAGCATGAGCTTGGATGCGGTAATAGCCGAAAGGAAGCTGAAAAGGACACCAAAGAACAGCGTCACGCCGAAGCCTCTGATTGGTCCGGTTCCCATGGCGTAAAGAATAACCGCGGTAATGATGGAGGTAACGTTGGAATCCAGAATAGCCACAAAGGCTCTTTTAAAGCCCGCATCAATTGACGCCCGCAGGGTTTTTCCCGCTCTCAGCTCTTCCTTTATGCGCTCAAAGATAATAACATTGGCATCAACGCTCATGCCGATGGAGAGAATGATACCGCCAATACCGGGGAGTGTAACCGAAATATTCAGGTTGGACAATACAAATATCTGCAGGGCCAGCAGGCCGGAAAGGGCGACAATAGAGGTAAGACCCGGCAGCCTGTAGTAAAGGAGCATAAAAAGGCACACCAGGACGAACCCAACCATACCTGCATTAACAGCCACCTCAAGCGCTCCCTGCCCCAACTGGGCGCTGATGGAGTCCACCTTTACGGCCTCCAGCTTGCAGGGAAGGGCACCGAAGCGAATTTTGTCAGCCAGATCCTTTGCGGAATCATAGGTAAAATTGCCTTCGATTACAGCATTCTTTGAGGTTATTTGTGTATTGACATTTGGTGCGGAAATGCACATGTCGTCAATAAAGATGGCCAGTCTCTGGCCAACAAGTCTGCCGGTAGCTTCCGAAAACTTGGTAACGCCGCTGTCCTTTAACGTCAACTCAACCACATATTGAGCATTGCTGTTCTGAACGGCCTGCGCATTGTCCACATCATCACCGGTTAGAACAATCACTCCTGAGGGAGTAAGATCTTCGTCAGGCAGGGTGGCTTCCTCAGCCTTTACTTCCTGAAAGGTAAGCTGGCCTGTGCTTCCCAGCTCGTCCAGCGCTTTTCTGGGATCAAATTCCGTTTCGTTGGTAGCCCACGGAATATCAATGATGAGGCGTTCATTGGTCGCGTCCACGTTTACGGTTTTATCGTAGATGCCCTGAGCATCCAGGCGCTTTTCAATAATGGCCCGTGCACTGGCAAGGTCTGAAAGCACATCATGGTTTTCTGATCCGTCATCGTAAACGGGCTCCATAATGGCGCTGATACCACCGCGAATGTCAATACCTGTTCGTATGTCTGTGACTCCCTTTATAATTCTGGCGTTCTCAGGACCAAGCCCGGTAATTGACAGAATACAGATTAGTGCAATAACAAGAACTACTGCAAAAAGCTTAAACGTTCTGTTATCCTTCATGGAGAGTTCCCTCCTTAGTCAAGATTGGGTTGATGAAGACTTTACGGCAATTGGTTAAAAAAGTCGAATTTGCGATAAAATCGAAGATCACCTTTGCTATTATAAAACTTTATGTTTCGACGCGTCAATCACTGTTTGTCAAACCTTTCACGGGTTTGGATTTTTGTAATCTCCAATAAGACGGACATATTCAAGTGCATTTTTAATATTGGCCTCTATCTGCTGGGGCGACAGTGGCTTTACAACCTTTGCAGGCATGCCTAAAACAAGAGAATTATCCGGAATAACCGTGTTTGGTGTAACCACCGCACCCGCGCCTACGATGCAGTTGTTCCCTATTTGAACACCATCCAGGAGGATGGCTCCCATGCCAATGAGGGAATTGTCGCCTACGGTACAGCTGTGAAGGATGGCCCGGTGGCCCACCGTAACATTTTTACCAAGGACGACAGGAAGCCCTTCCGAATTGTGAACCGATGAAAGCTCCTGTATATTGGAGTTTTCGCCCACCCTTATTTCGCAAATATCGCCTCTTAGAACAGTGTTGTCCCAGATGCTTACATTCTTAGACAAATAGACCTTCCCGATAACCTGAGCGGTATCGGCAACAAAAGCCGAATCGTGTATCTGAGGGCGAATGCCCTTGTACTCACGAATCATAGGATTTCCTCCTGTCGGTTAATTTGACTTAAGATTCCGTGGCTTTAATCCATAGGGCGCATTCCACGCGTTTTTTCTCAAGCTCGCAGCCTATGCTGTAAGGGGTTTTAATATTTCCGTGAAACTGATGGGAGTTGGCGGCGCAGCCTCCGCTGCAGTAGAACCTGGCCCAGCACTCCCGACATTGGGGCTTCGTATAAACATTAGCCTCTAAAAATTCCTCTCTGACGGGGTTACCTGAAAGGCCTTCAAAGACGTCCCCCATCCGGAATTCCTTCTGTCCTACAAACTGATGGCAGGGAAAAAGCTCCCCCTCCGGTGTTACAGCCATATATTCGGTACCCGAACCGCACCCCCTCAGGCGCTTGGCAACGCAGGGGCCACCCTCCAGATCAACCATGAAATGAAAGAAATTGAACCATTTACCTTCTGCTCGGCGTTCCACATATATCTTGGCAAGCCGTTCGTATTCCTTAAAGGCAGTTTCCAGATCCTCCTCACGGATATCAAGCCCGCTTCCTGAGGCCGCAACCACAGGCTCAACGGAAATCTGCTCAAAGCCTTCATCGGCAAGATGAATCACATCCTCGCCAAAATCCAGATTCTTCCTGGTAAAGGTGCCCCGGATATAATAGCTTTTTTCGCCTCTTTCCTGAACCATGGTTTTCGCAATGGGCAGGATACGCTCATAGGAGCCGGAGCCGTCCACCCTTTTGCGAACCTCGTCATTAACCGACTTTCGGCCGTCAAGGCTTAAAACCACATTGTCCATAGTGGCATTGATGTAATCTCTCTTGGCTTTATCTAAAAGAAGAACATTGGTTGTGAGTGTAAAGCGGAAGTTCTTCCCCGATTCCTTTTCCTTTTCCCTGGCGTAGGTGACGATATCCTCTACAACCTTGAAATTCATGAGTGGCTCCCCGCCAAAGAAATCAATCTCCAGATTACGACGGTTTCCTGAAGAGGCTATGAGAAAATCGATGGCAGCCTTTCCCACCTCAAGGCTCATAAGGGAGCGTTTACCCATGTATTCCCCTGTTCCTGCAAAGCAATAGGAGCACCGGAGATTGCAGTCGTGGGCAATATGAAGGCAAAGGGCCTTCACTACCGGCTTGCCGCCGGTCCAATGGGGTACCCATTTTTCATAAGGGTCAACGGAAAACAAAAGATTATTGGCTTTAAGCTCATTAAGCTCTTCCAAGGCTTCCTTTACCGTTTCCTCACCGTATTTTTCAAAAAGTCCGGCAAGGTTTGCCTCAATGGGATTGCCATCCTTATCAAGAGACTGTAAAACGTCGTAGGAGGCGTCATCAAGTACATGGACCGCCCCGCTGTTGACATCCAAAGCTATATTTACGCCATGCATTTTATACGCATGAACCATTTAATTCCCTCCAATGATTTATGTTTATAATAGAACCTGAACACCCAAGTATTAAAATCAGGCGCAACCATAAGTAAAGGCGCATATCCCCGGCAACAAACCCAACAGCATTCAAAGCGGCATACCGAGCGGCGCCCCTACGGGAACGCCGCTATTTGGAATACCGCCTTTCGGATCGCCGTCATCGGAAAATCGCCGCAAACGGATCGCGCCTCAAGGCCCAGCCTGTATTGAAAAGGACTTACTCTCCTTCTCTTTCGCCGGTAAGCCTTATTTTCTTTCACATTTTTGATTTGCTACCGTGCAGGATGTTTTGCAGGCAGACTGGCAGGATGTCTGGCATTCGCCGCAGCCGGCCTTGTTAAGCTCCCTGTTAAGGGTATCCCGGTTAATGGTCTTAATATGCTTCATTTCATAACCTCCCCATCCGTTGGATTTCCGTTGGATTCCTGATTATTATAGCACAAGGCTGCAAATGTGCAAACCATGAATGTTAAAGCGCATGTTCAGTACCTTTGATATACCGGGAGCTTAAGATAAACTGCATGAGGTTAAGATAAAAGAAACAGACTCTTTTATTTAACCCTGTTTAGCCCCTTCCGCATAAAAAACAAATGCCTCATCCGAAAAAGATAATCGATCACCCTCGCTTAGAGTAAACGCCTCCCCGGGCTTAATTCTTTCATTATTAAGGTACGTTCCGTTTCTTGAATTCAAATCCGTAATGGTATAGCCCTGTGAAGCCTTTGCAATTTCTGCATGCATCTTACCTACAGTTGGATTATCCAGCCTGTAATCCACCTGTTCCCCCATTCTTCCAAGCATAAACGGAAATTTAACAAGGGGGATCTTATCCCCTTTTCGGCCTTTCTTTTCAAAGGCCAGATAGGGGCAATGGTTCTCATCCCGTTCAAGAAGCATTGTAAGATCCCTGGAGGAGGTCATACTAATCACACTTAAGGAGGGGGGCTCTAAGAAGGCAGAAGAGGCCTTGGAAGCTGCCTGTACCTCTGAAGGAACGGGTATGGAAAAAGGAGCGGAAGATGAATTAGGG
>JAEXPO010000497.1 GCA_023446675.1 Bacillota bacterium
CAATACGCTCTGAGAGCACATTGACATGATTAACGGAGGTTTGGCTGTCTGCCGCCTGATCCGATGCACCCTTTGCCACCTGCTGAATGGTGGAGGCAACCTGCTCGGAGGCCAGGAAGGTTTGCTCGGCAAGCTCCGTAATTTTACCTGCGTTGTCGGATACATCACCGGCGGAACTTCTTACTTTACCCACCAGCATACCTATTTTTCCTACCATCTCATTAAAGTGCCGCATGAGCTGGCCTAATTCATCCTTGTTTTTGTCCTCTGCCCTAAGGCTAAGATTACCGCTGCTGGCCTCCTGCATACACTGCACAAGCTTTTTGAGAGGAACGGCAATGCCTGTGGCCAGCATAAGCGACAGTAAAACGGCTATGACAAGAACGATTACTCCTGTCTGAATAATGATGCCGCCGATTTTAGCGGAATCGCGGGTTATGGTTTTAACGGGGATGGTTGCGGTAAGCAGCCACTCGGAGCTTTCAATCGGCGCGCTTACTATCATATCATAGCTATCGTTTATGGTGTATTTTGTGGAAACGAGATCCTTGCTGGCATAAATATGATCTCTTGCAATTTCAGTATCAACGCTGAAGGTAGAATCCTTCCTTGCCACCGTATTGCCCTGACTCTCAATAATGAATAGCTGGGCGCCTTCACCCAAATCCACGTTTTTATAAATATTATTGAAAAATTCCTCGCCGATGCTTACGACAAGAAGTCCCATTCTCTGACCGGTAGTCATGGAGTTAATGGAACGGGTATAGTAAACATTTATGCCGCCGTTTTCCTTTTGACTTGTCGTCCACTCCCTGACACGGTTATTGGAGGCATCATCCACATACCCCTGTAAAAGATCGTTAAGCACCACTCCGCTGCCATAGGTGATTTTATTTTTTTCATCGATATAAATATCCGCACCCAAAATTCCCTTTTTCAAAGTAAACTTTGTAAGAAGGTATTTACTGATGGTATTATAACTGACCATGCGATCGTATACTTCAAGCTTGCTGTAGTTACTAAGGCTGGTCTGTATGGTACTGTCGATCATTATTTCATTGGCGTAGTTCTCAACGGTGGCAAGCTCTGATCTGATATTGGAGGCCAACTGATCAAGTACCTGTCCGGTATAGCTGCTGATGTTGGTTTCAAGAGCATCCGAAGATATGGAGTAGGAGAAGAGCCCAAGAACAACAAGTGGTAAGGATGTAAGTAAAAGAAATGCCGCTATCAATCGATTTCGGATTTTCAGCTTTCTGATTTGTAGTGTAAAATGGATTGGCTTACCGGATTTAAAGGATTTGAAACCTTTCCGTGCCTTTTGACTGCTGTCCTTCACTTTTTGTTGAACTTCCTTCTTTTTCTCTTTTACCTTAAAATTCAGCTTGCTTTTCATTTGAGATCCTCCAGTAACAATAAAAGTCGGAGACTGTGCATTGACAACCTCCTTGCAAAGCCTTAATCGGTGTACAGGGGGAAATTGGCTTTATGTAACACTTTTACCACTTGTACGTTCTGTGATAACAAACAAAATAGACAAATATTTTATTTTTTTTATAGTTATTTTAACAATAAACACAGCACTAATTTTGTTTATATTGCTATTTATACTAATATAGTTACTTAATTTTCCTGTTATATAAAGTAAAATGATCCATTTGAAAAATGAAGCCTTACAAGCTCAAACTTGCATAAAAAGATGCCTTTTGACAATTTTCGACCAATTTCTTATTAGTTGATTTTTCACCCGGTTTGAGGACAGTGTTCATGTCCTTAAAATCAAAAGCCGGGAGCATCGAACCCTTCCTTTTGCCAGATTTGCTTACGCAAATGGTTACTAATAACAAAAGCGGTCAACCCTACAGGCGACCGCTTCGTAATTGGTATAATTTCCCTTTATTTGTTATTCGTTATTCTACAATAACATTTTCTATGGCATCCCCCGGCGGAACCATGGGGAACACCTTCAAATCTCTGTCAATTTCACAGTTAACCACCACAGGACGTCCCTGGGCAAGTGCCTCCCTGAAAATCCTCTCCGTGTCTTCCTTGCGGCTCAAATTGTACCCCACCGCGCCAAAGGCTTCTGCAAGCTTCACAAAATCCGTCCCTCTGTCGAGGGTTGTATTGGAGAACCGGCTGTCATAAAACATATTCTGCCACTGGCGCACCATGCCCAGAACATGATTATTCATGATGACTACAATAATAGGCAGGTTATACTCCACAGCCGTGGCAAGCTCATTTAAATTCATCCGGAAGCTTCCGTCCCCCGCAATATTGAACACTCTTTTATCGGGCCGGGCAATTTGAGCTCCCATGCAGGCCCCAAGGCCATAGCCCATGGTGCCCAGTCCTCCTGAGGAGAAAAAGGTGCGAGGCTTGGTAAACTTGTAGTGCTGAGCGGTCCATATCTGGTGCTGACCTACCTCGGTGGAAACAAGGGCCTCACCTTCGGTTAATTTATAAATGGTTTCAAGGATGTATTGGGGGGTTAAGGCATCACTTCTGTAGGACAAGGGGTATTTGGCCTTTAGTGCCTGCATCCCGGCCAGCCACTCGGGCCGCTCCACATGGGCGAGCTCACTGTTGAGGCGTTCCAGAACAGCCTTTACATCTCCAATGACATGACAATGGGTAAGAATGTTCTTATTAACCTCAGCCTCATCCACATCAATTTGGAGGATGCGTGCATTGGGCGCAAAGCGCTCGCTTTTGCTGATAACCCGATCACTGAAGCGGGCTCCTATTGTAATAAGCAAATCACAGGCGGTGGCGGTTAAATTGGAGGCTTTTGTACCGTGCATGCCGATCATGCCGGTGTAAAGAGGATGGGTTGCGGGAAAACCTCCCAGACCCATAAGGCTCAGCGCAATAGGCGCATTAACCGTTTCGGCAAATTGCCTGAGGTCTTCGGAGGCCTCGGAAATAATGACACCCCCTCCGGCATAGATCATGGGCTTTTGGCTCTCCCGTATAAAGCTCAGAGCCTGATTTATAGCCTTCTCGCTGACAGGGCCGTACATTTTCTGCACAGGCTCAGGAGAAGCCTTTTTATAATCCGCTTTCATGGCGGTAATATCCTTGGGAATATCAATGAGAACAGGGCCGGGACGGCCTTCCTTAGCTATTTTAAAAGCCCTCCGGACGACGGCTGCCAGCTCATCCACCGATTTTATAATGAAATTATGCTTGGTAATGGGCATGGTAATACCCTTAATGTCAACCTCCTGGAAGCTGTCCTTGCCAAGCAGGGGCAGGGCCACATTCCCCGTAATGGCTACCATGGGAATGGAGTCCATATAAGCAGTGGCAATACCGGTAACCAGATTGGTGGCGCCGGGACCTGAGGTTGCAAGGCAAACGCCTACCTTGCCGGAAGCGCGGGCATAGCCATCCGCCGCATGGGCAGCTCCCTGCTCATGGGAGGTCAGAATATGCCGTATCCTGTCCTTGTAGTGGTAAAGAGCGTCATAAATATTCAAAACCGCTCCGCCCGGAAAGCCGAATAGGGTATCGACCTCCTGTTCAAGAAGACACTCAATCAGTATTTCTGCTCCTGTAAGCTGCATCCATTTCATTCCTTTCCAATCAATAAGCCAGGAGACATGCTCCTCACTCTAAAGCCGGATTCACTTTAGTCACCGGCTGTCAATTAATAACGGACCCGACCTTAGTCACGTCATGGCCGGGTCCGTCTGAAAATTCCATAGAGCCGGCTCTATTTATAATGAACCGGCAAAGTGTCGGTTAAATTCCCTGAGCTATCCTGTCACCCATTTCCACAGTACCAATGAGGGTTTTACCCCCACTCATAATGTCTCCGGTACGGTAACCGGCTTCCAGAACCTTGTCTACGGCCTTTTCCACAGCATCCGCTTCTGCAGGAAGGTTTAAGGTATATCTTAAAAGCATGCCTACGGAAAGTATGGTTGCAATGGGGTTGGCCTTGTTCTGTCCCGCAATATCGGGAGCCGAGCCGTGAACGGGCTCATACATGCCGAAGCTTCCTTCGCCAAGGCTGGCGGAGGGCAGCATGCCAATGGAGCCGGTAATCATGCTGGCTTCATCAGAGAGAATATCACCGAACATATTGGTGGTCACCATTACATCAAACTGCTTGGGATTTCGCACAAGCTGCATGGCTGCATTGTCCACGTACATATGATCCAGCGCCACCTCAGGATAATCCCTGGCAACGCGGACAACCACCTCTCTCCATAGTCTGGAGCTCTCCAGGATATTGGCCTTATCCACGCTGGTCACCTTGTTATTGCGCTTTTGGGCAATATCAAAGGCAAGACGGGTAATGCGCTCTACCTCGCCCACGCTGTAGGCTTCGGTATCATAGCCCTCCTCACCCATTTTGCCGGGCCTTCTTCCCCTGTCGCCGAAATACATGCCGCCGGTAAGCTCGCGAACAACCATAATATCCAGGCTGTCCCCAATAATCTCAGGCTTTAAGGGGCAGGCATCCTTGAGTTCCTTGTTAAGCACGGCAGGTCTTAAATTGGCAAACAGCCCCAATTGTCCGCGAAGGCCAAGAAGTGCCTGTTCAGGTCTTAAATGTCCCGGCAGGGTGTCCCATTTAGGTC
>JAEXPO010000514.1 GCA_023446675.1 Bacillota bacterium
CCAGTAAATTTACATAACTGATGATGGAGGTCAGGGGGGTTTTCAGATCATGGGAGACATTGGTGACCAGATCCATTTTCTGCCGTTCACTTTTAATCCGCTGCTCCACCGCTTCCACTACCCGCTCCCCTATCCGGTTAAGGCTGGATGCCGCAGGGTAAAGCTCAGAATGGAAGCTTAGGCTTAAGGCCTCATTATTCCAGCTGTCCCCCATTACCTCAATATGCTCCACCAGCTCGGCAAGCTCCCTGGTTTGACGGATGTACTGCTTGGCCCATTTTATCCAGCCGTACACCCCTGCGCCAAGAAAAAGAAAGAACAGGGGAAGCTACCAGCCGATTGTTCCATAACCATTTAAGTGGCTGAGACTTCCCAACAGGCATAAAAGCATTAGAGTCATAATAAGTGCCTGTGCTGCCATGTAGATGCGGAAACGGTTCAGCCGTCTTTTCTCCAGGGGAAAACGGCGTTCATAGGCTAAATAACGGTCTGTCAAACGCCTTAAAACATTTCTGACCACTTGGAACAGGCTGTTTAATAAAAAATCTTTCTTATGTGTCAGCACATCCCACGCCAGAACATAGAGCCACCAGAAAAGCACAATCAGCCCAAAAAGAAACACAAAGGGGTTTTCAGCCGAAGCCATGGCCCCAAATACTGCTAATAGAAGAATTAAGGTGCCAAGAAGCTTAATCTCAAGAGGCGCCTTTCCCACCTTACCGGCAAACAGCTTATCCATAAGGCGCTTGTCTCTCCGTCTAAAATAGGCGTATATCAGAAGAAGAAGGGCAAGGATGCCGCCTGCGGCGCATATGAGGATATAGGTTCTCACGGTTTCACTTTGAAGCTTGATGGCATAGAGACTGTCCTCCGTCATTGTAAAGCGGGAGGGCTTTATCAGATCCTTTTTTACGCCCAAAAAAAGTCTCAGGGAATTAAGATCCACATAGGAAGGCAAATTGTTTAGGGAAACGGTAATAAAATCATTGTTTTCCACTTCGGAGACATCTCGCCAGGCTCCGTTCTGATAAATATAAAGAACGCTTCCTTTATAGTAGGCACCATAGGAAAAGTCCTTGGACAGAATAGGAAAGCTGTCTTCTCCCATGCTCCAGCCTACGGCATTGTTTCCCACCACGGCCTTGGTCTGGTCATTAACGGCATAGTAGGCCAGGTTGCTCCCCTCACGGGAAAGCTTTAACTCATAATCCCTGTAATAGATGCTGCTTGTGCTTTCCACAAGCTTTGCCAGGTTTCCAAGCTGATTGCCCATATGAAACCGGAAATAGCTTAATTCGGTTATTTCACCGGTTAGATGATACTTCACATCACTTATAATGGTATCGTCCTTTTGAGCTTCCCATGCAAGCAAAGTGCCAAAGTAAACTCCCGAGATAAGAAGTGTCGCTCCAATGAAAAAGCTAAGCCAGCTTGCAACCATCTTAGATTTTTTCAATTTTGTATCCAATTCCCCATACCACCTTTAAATATCTGGGTTCCTTAGGGTTAATCTCAATCTTTTCACGAATACGCCGTATATGTACCATTACCGTGTTCTCCGCGCTGAAGGCGGGAGCTTCCCATACCCGTTCATAAATTTCCTCTGCGGGGAAGGTCCGCCCCGAATTGCGCATCAAAAGCTCTACAATCCGTGTTTCCGTGGCAGTGAGCCTTATGGGCTCTCCGCTTAGTGTAAGTACCCTGGTGTCAGGATCAAAGCGCAGATCGCCTGTTTGAAAGCATCCGGCTGTATCACGGCCGTTGACGTCCCCCAATACCATGTAGCGGCGAAGCTGGGCTTTAACCCGGGCCAGAAGCTCAAGAGAGTTAAAGGGCTTTGTGACATAATCGTCGGCACCCATGGACAAACCTAGAATTTTGTCCGTATCCTCCGATTTTGCCGAGAGAAGAATAATTGGAATGTTCCTGTCCTGGCGTATTTTCATAGTGGCTGAAAGGCCGTCCAGACCGGGCATCATAATATCCATAAGAATGAGCCGGATATCCTTCCTGCCTATGAGCTCCAGTGCCTGGCTGCCGTTATAAGCCATCAGAGCGGTATAGCCTTCTTTCTCCAGTAGAATTGAAATAGCGCCAACAATTTCCTTGTCGTCATCAACGACAAGTACTGCGGGATTTTCCATAGCTTCTCCCATAACTCTCTTAAGTGCTTTTTGCGGCTGATTAACCTGTGAAACCTCTTATTTCACAGCATAATGCCATCTGCTTAAAAGAAAGTCGATACTTTTCTTAAATATTTCTTACAAATGATTTCTTACAAATGGGGACAGGCCTTAATCATCAGGCAGAACGGGCTTTGCACCGCAATTATTGGTAACAGGTCTCCGTACCTCAGCCGTTGGCAGTCCGGAAAATCAGGGTACTATTGCTTAGAAGGTATAACCCGTCTTTTTGTATCATAAAATTTTGAAGGCCCGGTGTCAATCCTTTCCAGCCAACAGAGCTGTTAAGCATGTAATAATCCGCACACTGTCCCCCGGGCTACTACTACAGGC
>JAEXPO010000525.1 GCA_023446675.1 Bacillota bacterium
TCATGGGGCGAAAACATGAGGGCCATCAGTATGAGGTTGAAAAGAAAGGCGCCGCCGGGAGGCTTGAACTTCACAAGGGAATAAGCCCCCAAAGAGGATACGATAACGGTTAAAACCACCGTCACAACGGTTATGAGGATGCTGTTGTAAACATATCTTAAAAACGGAACCGTTGAGCTTCCCAGAGCCTGCAATAAATCGGAGAAGTTTTTCATGGTGGGCCTTGTAACAAAAAAACGGGGCGGGAAAAGAAACAGTTCATCCATGGGCTTGAATGCCGTACTCACAAGGTATACGAGGGGAAGCGAGGTAAACGCCACCAGGCACAGCATCACCGCATACAGGGCCGCTTTGCCCGTTGTAATATGTATCCATTGTCCTTTAAACCAGCGAATCTTAATCAATTCAGTTTGCCTCCTGTTCTTATTCGTCCTTTGTTGCCAAAAGCCTGAAAACCCCTTTACCCAGCACAAAGGTAATGATGAACAGCACCACTGCCACCGCCGAAGCATAGCCCATCTGAAAGCGGATAAAGGCGTAATCGTATAAATGGGCCACAATGGTATGTCCGGCGTAATTGGGGCTGGGCATGCCTGCCACAGAAACGGCGATATCAAACACTCCGAAGGAAGTGACTATAGAGTTGATGGCGCCGAACAGAAGCTGTGGCTTCATGGAGGGCAGGGTGAGATAAATCAGCTCCTGAAACTTGTTTTTAATCCCGTCAATGGCCCCAGCCTCGTAATAGGAGGGTGAAATGTTCTGAAGACCGGCCAGAAACACCAAAAAGCCAGTGCCCATGCTCATCCACAGCGAAATGGTCATAATCACCTTCATAATGTAGGCCGGGTCCGTGTTCCAGAGAATAGGGGAATCAATCATATTCAGGTTTAGAAGAATATTGTTGAGATAGCCGTAACGATCGCTGGAGAATATAACCAGCCACACATAGCTCATAGCCACGCCGCTTGTGATGGAGGGCGCGTAAAAGGCCAGAAGAAAGCCCCGCTTAAAATTGAGCTGATTAATCACCCAGGCAGCAAAGAAGGACAGCAAATACCCGATGGGGCCGGTAACAAGTGAAAAAACCAGGGTATTGCTTATGGCTGTCAAAAATACCGCATCATCCAAAAGCAGCAGCTTGTAATTATTAAGCCCCACAAACCGGGCAGGCTGAAGCATGTTGTAATCCGTAAAGCTCAATAAAAAAGCATATACCACGGGAATGACAACAAAAATGGAAAACAGCACGACAAAGGGCAGCAAAAAGAGGTAGCCAATCCAATGGGCTTTTATGAAGCGCCTGATGGAAGCCAAGGGTGCTGAGCCCGTTTTTCCCCTTGCCTTTCGGGGATCCACGGCTGTGACAAAGGATGTATCATTGCTCATGTTATCGTTACGCAAGCCTTTAACCGCTTACATTTCCTCCCTATTATTTATTATTGGTAACACCGTATTCTTCCTGTTTCATCCGAAGCTCACGGTTAATGTCCTTTACTGCCTGTTCCAAAGCGTCCCTCACATCTCCTCCGCTGACCACCACAGTGGTCCAGGCATTGGTCAGGTGTCTGGCCGTAAAGTATCCGCCAAGAACGGTGGGGGTCTCCTTAGCCCATTCCCATTGCTCCTTGAGAACCTCAATATCCCCTTCATTCCAGGAAAGATTGATAAAGGCCTCCCTGTTGGCCGTATTCCATCGGGCTTCCGCCCCCATAAGGGCTTCTACCTCCTTGGCAAATTTTGTTTGCGTCTCGGCACTGGACCACCATTTCAAAAACTCCCAGGAGGCTTCAGGCTCCTCGCTCTGCTTCATAATCACATCTCCCTGGGCGGTGATGGCCCCCGCGGTTCTGTCAATGGTACCGTCTGCTTTCAAAACTCCCGGTATGGGAGCGATGCCCCATTTGCCCGCCAGCTCAGGCGCGGCCACCGCAAGCTGCATATAGGTATTGAAGTTGCCGATGCCGATGGGCATTCTCCCGTTTCGCATGTACTGATAGAAGTTTGCCACCTCCGGCACACCGTAATGAGTGAACAGCTCGGTAAACTCCTTAAAGGCCAGGTAGGCTTCCGGGGTATCCAGGGCGGAGGTCATGCCGTCCTCTGAATAAAATTCCCCGCCGTTCTGAAAAAGAAACTGGGTAAAATCTCTTTCAAAGTAAAACTGAAGGCCGTTTTGATACAATGCAGGCATAACATAGCTGTAAAGCTGCTCTCTTGTATCCGGAAGCTGAACATTGAATTTTTTAAGTATATCCTTGCGGTAAAACATGACATTAAAGTTCATGGTTTCAGGAATGGCATAGGTTCCTCCGCCGTATTCATAGGGAGTCATTATGCCTTCCACAAACCTTGCTTTAACCTCATCGAAATCCGGCATAAGGGATAAATCATAAACCGCATCCCGTATGGCAAATTCCACCGGGGAAGTCGCGTCGACACCCAGTGCCACATCGGGGGCTTTACCCGAGGTAATGGACAGCATAAGGGCATTGGCCGAACCGGCCACCAGCTGGCCCGAGGGCACCACATTGACATTGAGGGCAATTCCATATTTGGGAGTAAACTCCTCGTCGGCCAGCTCCTTTATTACCTCCGCCCATTCCGTTCCTCTTGCTATCCAGACGGTAATGGTCTTGTTTATTTCAACATCATCGGTAAGAACGCTTCCCACATTGTCATAATCCTTGGAAAAGGAAGCAAAGAAATTAAGAAGAGTGGTTTTAATTCTCTGGAACAGGTTGGACTGCTTATTTGCCCATTTTTCCGCTATGGGGCCGAGCTTGAAGTAATCAATGACCAGCGGGGATTTCTGCAGCTCCAGGTACCAGTTGCTCAGGCTTTCCTGGGAGCTTATGAGCTCATCCACCTTCCGTGCAATGCTGTAGGGGTTTTTTATCATGGCCTTGAGCTGGGCCTTGATCGTCATAAAATTATTGGCCATTGCCGGTAATTTATCAGACATCGCCTTTAGCTGCTCATACTTCCACTGCATGCTTGAGGCCAGCTCCTCCATATCCTCCTTCATGCCGGGTATTTTGTTAAAAAAATCATAATCATAATTGGGATCCGGGTCATTACCGGCAATGAGAGTAATATTGAGCAGCAGGTCCGAAAAAATTTGAATGTCCTCGTTTATGGATTCTATGATAGGTGTCATGGGACCGTATTTAACCTGCATGGAAAGGGTATGGTTCCCTGCGGTAAGGTAAAATTCATAGGGCTCCCCCTTCTCATCACTTAAAACCGCCGTACTCCAGGCCGGAGAGTAATCGAATTTGTAAGCCAGAAGCTCTTTGAAAGGCACTTCGCCGTCAATTTTTATCTGCCGGTAGGAGGGAACGCCATCCTGCCACTGCTGCTTTGCCCTGACACCGATTTTGTATAGGCCGTCCTCCGGTACGCTGAGCTGCCAGGTAATTTCCTGATTGCCGCTTCGCCAGCGGTAAGCCCCCATAACATTAAGCAGTCGGCTGGTGTCTGAGTGGGGAGTCACCAGTGGATCACCGTCATTTTCACGGCGGAGGGTGGGATCGTTTTTTTCTGTGGCATAGGCCTCAGCCTGAATATCCAGGCTTTGTCCGGCGCTTTTATAACCCAGGGCCTTGTAGCCTTCAGCGACCTCCTCATAGGCGGTTACCTCCTTAACTGCCAGAACACGTATGGCAGATACGGCCATATCACCTTGAACATAGTTTAAGCGAAGCACGTGGCTGCCCTTTTCGAGAAAGAACACAAACGGTTCTTCAATGAGTCCTGAGGAATTGGCAAGGGCCTGAGTCCTCCAGCCGGGAACCTCTGTCTGGGAGGGTCTGGTTTCATCCCCCAGGCTATTTACAACAGGTTCGTTTTTGTCTTTGAAATAGCGGTAAAAGACCAAATCATTGGCTTCCAAAAAAGGATACCGGCCGTCCACATAAAGGGAGCGTTTTCCCGCACTGGAAGAGCCCTCCGGCAGGTAATAATCCATTTCCAACCGGAAGAGGCCGTCCTGAGCCATTGTCACATCAAATTCAATGAAGGGTGTGCTTCCGGTCCATAAAAGAGCCTGCCTGCCCTCATAACCGGTGATTAAAATTTCTGAAGCCCTTTCCGTTCCCAGGCTGTTAAGGGAAATTTCATAGGTGTCCCCAATGCTTTTTCCCCTCTGAACCTGCTCCCGGAAATAAGACGAATATAAGGGAATCTCATCCGAATTGACATAATCACCACCTATTTCTCTTCCCTCAAAGGTTTGATATTTATCCTTCAAGGGCACGCCGGAGGTATTGCCGGATTCACCCAATACAACGGGCGACAGGCTGCCGCAAAATAAGGCTGCCGACAGCACCGAAAGCAGAATTCTTCGTGGTGTATAAAACCTTTTTGGAAAATGGAATGCAGGTTTCCTGTCCCTGCCCTTCCATTTGGCATAAGAGACGCTTTTTTTAGGAAGCATGGTACCCCTCCATTTTTATTTGTGCATTTCGCATAAATAGAGATAATATTAAAAAGAACTATTTGACTTTTTTGTCTATGGGCTGTAATTTATTATTATCACAGGGCTGCACAAGCGAACAGTATTACTCTTTTGATAAACGCGATACTATTTTGATGTTCCCGTTATTAACCGATGCATTCTTCGTTTTAGAATAGGAATTATTTGATATCTGAAGCGAATTATTTGATATTGCTACGACAAGAAGTTCAAAAGACACGGCATAAACGGTTGAAAGGAGCAAAAATGGCGGCAAAATGGAAGGCTTTTTTAACAGAGCTGCAAAAATTTTCGCGAAAATTCAGAGCAAAAGTCATCTTCATTGTTTCCGGATTTTTTATGGCGTTTCTCGTAACATCTCTTGGCTTTGACTACTCCATTAAAAAGGATATGAATGAAAACCTGGACCGCTTCATGAGTGAAAGCCGACAGGTCAACGATGAATTAATTGGGGAAAAGCTTTACGACTACCTCTACGGCAACCTGGAAAAATACCTTCGCAGCACCTCTTACTCCCTCTTTTTTGAAAAATCCGACAGCAGTACTGATTTTTTTACTTCCGTTCGAATCTCCATAATAGACAGCATAAGGCACAGCAGCTATATATCGGACTTGTTCCTGTACAGGGTTGAAGATGACGCGGTGGTTTCAGCAGGCAACAACGGCTATTCTCTTGAAAGGCTGACCTCCGGCTATAACGATATTAAAAGCATCGTGTCCATGGGTTCAATTTCGAAGCCCTTTTTCTATATTACTGCCGAAAACACAGCCATTTACGTTTACCCCATTATAAATGGAAATTGGGTGAAGGATACGGCCTACCGCGGCTTTGCAGGACTATACCTGGCCGATGCCTCCTCTTTTTTCAAGTCTCAGGTAAGTAGTTATAATCCCTCCGGCACCTTTATTATTCTCTGCGGCAATACGGTAATATCGGCTGAAGGAGCCAATACTCTGTCCGACGAAATTTTGCTTGATATGCTGCGCAGCAGCCCGGAGGATCAGGTTATAAAAAAGAAAATATCCTCTCAGCGATATTCCTATTACTACAAAAGCTCGGGTGTTAACAATTTAGTGTACTTATACTATGAGCCCACCCCCACCTCGGTAAACGGGCTGGCGCGCAACGGCAGCTACCTTGTACCCTATGCCTTTATCATGGTTACAATAAGCCTTATTTGTATCCTGAGCTATATCCTGCTTAATCACCGTCGCCAAATGCACCGAAGCAGGGAGCAAATAACCGCAAAATATGCCGACGAGCTCATGAAATCCAATCCTCCTACGGGGATTGAGCTGGTTATCGAGCATTTTTCGTCCCAGGAAACACCCTTTCGCTTTTTCTCCGTTTTAATTATAGAGCCGGATTGTGCTTATTTATCCGAGCTGACCGACAAGCAAAAAACCCTTTTATGTGAAACCCTTCGGGAAACCTCAAAAATTCTGTTTCGGACCCTTGGTCTGCCCCATTCTGTCACGCTTCATAAAAAGGATTGCGTATCCTGCCTTATTAACCATGATGAGAAGCACGGCATAAAGGATCTGGCTCTTCAGCTGTTTGAAGAGGTGCAAAAATACAATAAGTTCCTTTTTAACATTTACTACACATCCCCCTATCCCAGGGCAGAAAACGTTTCCGAGCCCTACAAGAGGCTGGCGCACCTAATGAAATATGCCTTTATCTATAATTATTCAAACCGATTTTCCCTCGAGGAGCTGGAAAAGCTGGAAAGCTATGACTGTGCTATTGAATCCAGGGTTATTGAAACCGTGACCGGTTATTTAAATGATCTATGCCCCGACAGCCAGAATCTGGTGCATTATCTTAACAGAACCCTTGCACAGATTCGCAACTGCGGCTATGCCTACCGGCAAACCGTCGACTTTTTTAATCTGGTATTCTATGCCATTAAAGAGGCCTTTGATGAAAAAGCCCTGGCCTTTGAGTTGGGAGGCGTGCCGCTTACGGGGCAGTTAAGCCGGTTTAAAAGCCTTGAGGAATGCATTTCCTTCATTGAAGCCTGCATGCTGGAATATCGGGAGCGGATACTGGCTAACAGCACCACTATTCAGCGAAAAAACATGAATCATATCCTTAAATTTATTGACCAGAACATTGAAAACGTGACCCTATCCTCCGCCGCCGAGCATTTCCACATTACCTCCGCTCACTTAAGCCGTGTGTTTAAGGATAATGTGGGAATCAATTTTTCCGAATATGTCTCGGAGCAAAAGCTTATCCGGGCAGCCGGGTGGCTTAAGGAAAATACCAGCCTCAGCATTATTGATATCGCCTCAAGGCTGGGCTACAACACCCCCTCCTACTTTTCAGCCAAGTTCAGGGAACGGTTCGGCGTCACTCCCGGAACCTATAAAAAAACCATTCTCAGCAACAGCCGCAGCGGTTTTCATGCGGAGGTAAAGTAAGTCTCACTTATTGAATTAAGCTATTTATCCGCTTAAAAAGCCGCAGGGATTTCTCCCTGCGGCTTTTTAACGTGGCTTGGAAGACATTTGCCTGAGCAAATCCGGCTAAAAGCTCGGGGGAGCGATACCCCGAGCTTTTGATTTTACGAAAAGGCCCATTGACAGGAGCAGAAATTCATATTAATATGATTGTGATATCAAAATAATATCAGTGAGGTGTTAATAATATGAATGAAACAGCTCAACCGAATGCAAGTGTAAAACCTATGTACGAAACGGAAATGACACCAAGATACCGAAGCGGTATGCCGATTCTCCTTTTAAACATTTTACTTATTGTGGCAGCAATAGGGGTTCTCATTACCGGAATTGTGCTGCTTTCTCAGGAAGGTCCCACCCCTACCGTCATTTTGGGTTCGTTCCTTCTGGGCATAGGTCTTCTTTACTCCTGCATCCTAGGACCCATAATCTTTGGAGGCTTAAAGGTCATTAAACGCAACGAAGCCCTGGTACTCACTCTTTTCGGAAAATACTACGGTACCCTGAAGGGAGAAGGCTTTTACTTTGTAAACCCCTTTGTCACAGCAGTTAATCCCGCTTCTCAGGCCCCTCGTACCACTCCCCCCATTCACGACGGACAGGGCAATATCTCTGTAACGGCACTCCAGGGAACGCAAGTCGCCCCAGGCTCAAAAAAGATCTCCCTAAAGGCGCTCACTCTTAATAACGAAAAGCAGAAAATCAACGACCAGCTTGGTAATCCCATCATTATCGGCATTGTTGTTATCTGGCGTGTTGTAAATACGGTAAAGGCTGTCTTTAATGTGGACAATTACACGGAGTTTCTTTCCATTCAATGTGATTCGGCCCTCCGTAATATTGTAAGGCTTTACCCCTATGATACTCCCGGGGACGATAACGAAAAATCCCTCCGTGGAAGCAGTCAGGAGGTTGCCGAAAAGCTTAAGGACGAAATTCAGGATAAGGTAGCTCTCGCAGGCCTTGAAATTATGGAAGCCCGCATTACCCATCTGGCCTATGCCCCTGAAATCGCCGCGGCCATGCTCCAAAGGCAGCAGGCCTCCGCTATCATCGATGCCAGACAAATGATTGTGGAAGGCGCCGTCGGCATGGTGGAAATGGCACTGGCCAAGCTTAATGAGAATGACATCGTTCATCTGGACGAGGAGCGCAAGGCTGCCATGGTAAGCAACCTCCTTGTGGTGCTTTGCGGCAACAAGGATGCCCAGCCCGTAGTGAACAGCGGCTCCCTCTATTAATGCCCGCCATTAAAGTGGCAGGGGGTTCGGATTCGGATACCCCTGCCCATGCTTTTTTACTGACCTTGTCAGGATGAGAGGAGGAACTTCGTTCTATGGAGAAGAGTGAAACAGAAAGAGAGAAGGAGAAAGACAAGGAAAAAAAACAAGTGCTTCTGCGGCTGTCCCCTTCCCTTTGGAAGGAGCTGGCTTCCTGGGCTGAGGACGATTTCCGCTCCATTAACGGGCAAATCGAATTTCTCCTCACCGAATGTGTAAAGAAAAGAAAAAAAGAAGGCTAAGGTGTTTTCATGGGAGCAAGAAAAGCTTCCAGCTCCGATTGTCCGGAGAAATAATAGGTCAGATCCTTAAACTGAATACCCATGTCCTTTTCAGCGAAGGTAAAGCGGTGTATGGTGCCGTCGGAAGGGCGAAACACCACCAATGCCTTAGGCTTGCCCCGGTATTCCTCAACCGCTGAGCCAAACGCTTTTAAGCCCTCCTCATCCTTTTCGTGTTCAAAGTAGCTCCAGCTTCCATATTCGAGCACGAGATCATTAAGCCTTACACCGGCTTCAAATGCAGGTTCCAGAAGGCTTAGAGAACCAATATAAGTAAAGGCCCGGCTCTTAATGTCCCGTTGGGAAAGAAGACTTCCAAAACGGTTATAGTACATTTCCCTTTTAAGTTCATCACCGTTTTTATACTCCCATACACCCTGAGCGTAACCGCTTTCCAGAGCCTCCACCGGATTGTCCAGAAAATCAAAATACAGCCTTTGTGTGACCCTTCCCGCTTCATTGTAGGCATAGGTTGTTCGCGCAAAGCCAAAAAGGCCATTTATAGGCTCTCCGTCTTCTGTTCATGTACCGTGCTTCCCTGGCGTACCTGTTTCCGTTTTCAACCCGGTAGGTATAGCGGGCGATTACAGGCCTGTCGGCAAGCTCCACATCCGTATGGTAGTCAATGGGAACCTCCGCCGAATTGACATGCTTTAGAACGAGGCTCTGATCCGATTTTCTCTCCGTTATAAGATAGAAGTCGTCCCTGTCCTCAATTTGGCTTTCACTGAAAGGCCAAAGCCCTCTTTTTAACGGGAAAATTCCTTCCGGCAGGCCGTAGCGCACCACATAATCCGAATAAGCTCTTGTTTTGGGTATGTAATAGTCCCAGGAAAGATACCCCAGGCTTAAGAGCAGCGCTATTCCCGCACCGACCAGCGCCTTTTTCTTTCGCCGCCGGATTTTATCCCGTCCTATCAGGGTATCCAGGCGAATATCCAGCATCTTGGCGATAACCGTTAAAAAGGCCGGCCGCCGCCCCAGCTCAATAAGGTTCACGCCTAAAAGAGTCTCCTCCAGCTTAAGGAGGGAAGGCACGTAACACTCCTGCTCCGGGTCGGCCGCACCGACCTTTCCCTGAATGATAAAAGGAATAATCCGGTGCTGTCTGCCAAGCCGGATAAATTGCTCCACCTCATAGTCCACATAAGGGGACTTAGCCGAGCGGGGAGAACAAATCACGATAAGGAATCGGGACACCTCCAGCTCCTTGGAAAGGGTTTGGCGCAACGGACCCGCAGTAATATCGGTTTTGTCCCGGAATACGGGTGAAATCCGGTTGGGGAGCCGTCCGTTTTCCCGTTGCAGGACGGAGGGAAGCCTGTAGGTTTCAAGCTTTTCCTGAATCCATTTGGCCCATTTTTCATCCTCATGCTTGTAGCTGATAAAGGCATAATAGGTGTAAGCGCTCTCTTGTGTCGCCGACACGTCCAACCCCTCCCAAACCCTGTTGCCTGAGCTTACGGAATTATCACAAAGGTCCCCGGCTCTTATTCTTCATCATACCCGTCCAGCACAAACCTTGCAATATGGAAAAAGCCTTCGGCAGCTAATTTCAGCTGTTGAATCTCAATGTATTCATTGCTTACATGGGCCAGGCTTTCCATGGACGGGCCAAAGCCGATGGTTTTAATACCGGCCTCTCCTGCGTAGTGGCTTCCGTTGGTGCAAAAGGCATAATAGCTTTTCACAGCCTCAATGCCGGCTTTGGCAAGGCCCTTTTCCGCCTTCTCCACAAAGGGATCCGTTGTATCCAGTATCCAGGGCGGGAAAAACCGCTCCCCTTTTATTTCCTCTCCCGTATAGCAAAGCTCGGTGCCTTCCGCAATGGAAACCCTGCCCTCAAATTCGGGATCTTCCTTTTTGAGAGCCCCAATAGCCTCCTCAAAGGGACGTAGCACATCCTCCCTGGTTTCTCCGGCCAGAATACGCCTGTCATAGGTGGCCCGGCAGCGGTTGGGTACAACGGAGGCGCCGGGATAGGGCGTGGAAATAATATCTGTGAGAGCCAGTATGCCCTTGCCCATTTTTTCATGGTTGGAAAAGGGACGGCTGTTTATCC
>JAEXPO010000536.1 GCA_023446675.1 Bacillota bacterium
AAAGTCATGGCCTGGCATTGCCGCTACTTGCTTTTTTCGATAAGTGATCTTAAAGCCTCCGCTTCCTCTTCCGTTAAGGCTTCATCCTTTAAAAAGGCGGAAAAAAAGGCTTTTTTCGATCCGTTAAACAGCTTATCAATAAGGGTCTGGGTCTCTTTCTGCTGGATTTCCTCACGGCCCACTAGGGAGGCACAGATAAAATTGGGCTCGGTACGGCATAAAGCCCCTTTATCAATAAGCTTTTTTAAAATTGTGTAAGTTGTATTCTTATTCCAGCCCAGTGCAAGACCTGCGGCTTCACTGATTTCCTTGGCTGAAAGGGGTTCTTTTTCCCATATGATTTCCATTATCTTAAGTTCACTGTCAAAAAGCTTTATGTCCTTGGCCATCTGGAAAGCCTCCGATTTTAAGTGCTAATTCGCAATAATGATAGACTATGATCCGCTTTGTTCTATCCTTTTCATTACATGTTACTGTAAGAAATATATACAGAGTATAGCAATAGTATATCTGCATACTATAGCAATAGTGTATCTACATACTACTACTATAGTCTGAAAGCGTCAAGTTAATAATCGTAATAATTCAACGCCGGAGCACTAGCGCCTTAATTTGTAAAACAGAAGCCATTCTGTCTATATAAAGTACTCAATGGAATTATCCGGGGTTTTTCGGGTGTTTTTGTTAAAGAGAACCACTGCCTCTCTTGTTTCCACAGGTCCAAGAGAATAGATACCCTTTTCAGGGCTGTTGAGGATGCCAAAATCCACCAGCCGGTTCATTTTTGAAGGCTTGTCCGAAACCATGACAATTCCTTTAATACCAAAGTCCTTTTTGCGGTAATAGGGATCGAACAGGCTTATGGAATTGCTTTCAGCTCCCGTTAAGAGCACGTAATGCCACCCTCCCAGGACAAGCTTTACAACAACTGCACCGCCTTGCTGCAAGCTGGAAACAATCTTGCTGTTTTGTGTTATTTGAACATCCTCACGTGTAAGAAATTCACAGCAGATGGGAAACTTTTTGACCCTGCCAAACTGGTTCAGCCAGTTGGATAAAAACATCATAGCGATTCCCGAGGTGCCGCTTTTACCGAATTCACCTTTAATATTATAGGAATCAAGACAATAAAGCATGATATGCTTGATGACGTCGGGGGGGATTTCCCTGCGATGAAAGAGGTAGCTGATTGAATTGAGCATGGTTGTCGGTCCGCAATCGTACTCCGATGCCTGATAGCTTAATGGGCTTTTCACAGGATATCTCCGCCTCCTTTATTCATTAATTTATCATGCAATGTCGAAAAGTCTTTGTCAACCTAAATGTCCTCAAATGGGCTCTTTTTTTCTCTCCAAAGGCAGTATTTCACGTAAATTGTAAGTTTATCGTATCATTGAACAAAAAAGAGCGAATATAATCGTCTTTTTTAATAAAATTCATAAATTGCGCAGATGCCCCGTTTCTAGTAAAATTTTAAGATAAGTTGGTTTTTTAAGCGAATGTTAAGAGCTAACTTGATTTTAATAATTAAAGAGAATTAACATGCCGCTGTCAACGGGGGCGAAGGCGTATAGCGAACACATTGCATTTAAGCTATGTTTAAAAATGTTTGTTCGTTATATGTTTTGTTTTTTTAAGGCAATGTTCAGAGACAATTTATCAAATGGGGGAGAGGCAGCAAAATGCAGCTTTTGAAGGAAAGAATTTGTCGGGACGGTAAAGTCAGCGATGGTAACATTTTAAGAGTGGACAGCTTTTTGAACCACCAGATTGACGTATCCCTTCTATGTGAAATCGGCAAAGAATTTAAAAGATTATTTACTGACTGCGATGTGAACAAAATTCTGACGGTAGAAGCCTCCGGAATTGGTATAGCCTGTATCACAGCGCAGTTTTTTAATGTTCCTGTCGTTTTTGCAAAAAAAAACAAAACCAAGAACATTTCCTGCGAAAGCTATTCCAGCAAGGTTGAATCTTACACCCACGGCAAATCCTACGACATCGTTGTCTCCAGGCAATACCTGGGAGCCAATGACAGAGTACTTATAATCGATGATTTTCTCGCACACGGTAACGCACTTTTCGGACTTGTTGATCTGGTAAAGGCTTCGGGAGCCACTCTTATGGGAGCCGGTATTGTTATTGAGAAAGGTTTTCAGGATGGCGGAGCAATCGCCCGCGGTCAGGGAATACGTGTGGAATCTCTGGCTATTGTAGAATCTATGAGTGTGGAAAACGGCGTTGTATTTCGCTGAATGTACAATTAATGGATTTTCCTTATATACGGATGATAAATAACATATCCACCAGAATGATTGAATGGATGTTTTATCCGGCTGTCGGGTCAGCCGGACTATAAATGGTTCGCATTAAGGTTGGTTTTACTTTATTATGCGCAGCCTTGTTGAACAAAAAATAGGGTTTTCTTTATTTTAATTTTGAGTCACTTCGGTGATACAAAAAATATAAGTTGAAATAGTGGAGGTTCAAATGATTAAAAAAATCATGTCCCTTCTGCTTGCTACCACAATGCTGGTATCATTATCTGCATGTGGATCTCAGCCGAGCAGCCCAAGCCCATCCAGCTCAAGCACACCTACAAGCACAGCCACACCTGAGAGCACACCCTCTCCCGAGTCTGAGGCTGCAAACGTAAAGATTGGTGTTATCCTTGTTCACGATGAGAACACCGGTTATGACTTTGCCCATATCGAAGGCATCAAGAAGGCAGCTGCTAATGTTGGTATTTCTGAAGACCAGATCGTCTGGAAATACAATATCAGTGAGGATGAAAGCTGCTACGACACCGCAACGGATCTTGTGGAGCAGGGCTGCAATTACATCATTTCCGACAGCTACGGCCACCAGAGCTATATGCAGCAGGCTGCCGAGGAAAACCCTGAGGCTACTTTCATTTCCATGACAGGCGACACCGCTGCACTTACAGGCCTTAAAAATTTCAAGAACGCTTTTAATCACACCTATGAATCCCGTTATGTTTCCGGTGTTGTAGCCGGTATGAAGCTGGCTGAACTGGTTGCTGCAGGCAAGGTTGCAGATAGCAATAAGGACAGCAGCGGCAACATCAAAATTGGCTACGTAGGCGCTTATCCCTATGCTGAAGTAGTATCCGGCTACACCGCTTTCTATCTTGGCGTTAAGTCCGTTGTAGAAAATGTTGCTATGTCCGTTTCCTACACTAACTCCTGGTATGATCCAATCGCTGAAGCAGAAGCTGCCAATTCACTTGTTGCTGCCGGCAGCATCATCATCAGCCAGCATGCAGACTCCACCGGTGCTCCTGCCGCTTGCGAAGCGCTGTTGAATTCCGGTACCACCGTTTACTGTGTAGGCTACAATGTTGATATGCTTTCCGTTGCTCCCAATGCCGCACTGACCAGTGCTCAGAATGACTGGAGCGTATACTACACCTATGCATTCAACCAGATGGCAAAGGGCGAGGAAATTGCAACCGATTGGGCTGAGGGCTATAACGAAGGTGCCGTCATGATCTCCAAGCTCGGCGCAAGCGTTGCTGAAGGCACAGAAGCGAAGGTTAATGAAGTGGTAGCCAAGCTGACCGACGGCAGCCTCCAGGTATTCGATACCTCTAAGTTCACCGTAGGCGGTGCAGCTGTTACCACCTATCTGGCTATCGACACCGATGGCGACTGGGTTGGCGATCAGGGGGAAGCCATTGAAAACGGCGTATTC
>JAEXPO010000553.1 GCA_023446675.1 Bacillota bacterium
CGATAAGATCGTGGGCGTACCCGCCTTTGATGCGCGCTATATCGGCGGCGGCCTTGCAGTAAATGTGGATATGCTCAAGAAAGCCAATGTGGAATTCAAAAACGAAATGACCCTTGATGAATTTACCGCCATGCTTCGCGCCCTCAAGGCCACATTTCCCGATATCATTCCCATAACCGGCAACACCGCATGGGCCACGGGCATCATGCCCGCCTTCAATGTCCCCAGCCATGATTTCCCCATAATAGACGGAAAGATGGTCCCTAAAATGACCAATCCCGGCCTCAAGGAATATGTCACCTATATGAAGGATCTGTACAATGAAAAATTAATCGATCCGGAATGGCCAACCAACACCGGTGAGGTCATTAATGAAAAATTCACCTCGGGCAAGGCAGCCATCGCCTTTATGGGCTGGTGGAACGCTACCACTATTAACGAAGCGGTGAAAAAGTCTACCGGCTCCGAAGTGGATTATATCCATCCCCTTTTCTCCAACGACGGCAAATCCACCTATTCGGTAAACACCGGGGCAACAGGCTTCCGCGCTATTCCCCGCTCCTCCAAAAAGGCCGAGGATGTTGTAAAATTCTGGAATACATATGCCACGCCGGACATCTTCCCCACCATTTTTATTGGTGAAGAAGGCGTGCACCATGAGGTGCGGACGGAAAACGGCGTTAAATCCTACTGGCCTATTTTCCCCGCCTTTACCGAGTGGTTCAACGGCCATTATTTCAACATGGTAACCCCCCAGGAGACCTTTACCACCTACTGGCTGTGCCGTGTAAGGAAATCCGAGGAGCTCTATTCCGCATTTGAACGCATGAACACCTACGACGAATCCCATTGGGTTTACGATGCGCTGGCTTATGCGCCGCCCCTCCCGGCTATCACAAAATATGCCCAATCCGCCGGACAGCTTGCAAACGATACCATCATTGAGTTTATCGCCAGCTCCAAGCCCTTAAGCGATTGGGACAGCTTCATCGAGAAATGGAAATCTGAAGGCGGGCAGGAAATGATTGATGATGCCCAGACCTATTTTGACTCACTTCCCTGACGACATTTAACAGCTTCAACATACGCTCTTTCGGAAAAACGCGAACTCACCTTCGCGTTTTTCCGCTGAGCAGGAAGAAGGAACTTCATTTTAGCTCTTTTTATACCCTTAATCAGCATCGTATAATGTAAAGCATACATGCAAAGTAAACCGTCAAAGGAGCCTGCCATGAACTCAAACAGTATTCGTACAGGTACCGGCCCTGATTCCAGATGCACAGTCATGATTCTGGACGATGAGCGGCGCACCCGGGATAATCTTATACGCATACTTGGGGCAAGGGATGACTGCAGTGTCATCTGCTCCGCCTCCGACGGCAAGGAAGGACTGGAGCTGGCCCGCAGGCATCGTCCTCAGATTGTGCTCAGTGATATCAAAATGCCAGTGATGGATGGCATTCGCTTCGCCTTTGCCCTCAAGGAGATAGCACCTGCCACAGCCATTCTCTTTCTTACAGGCTACAGCGACAAGGAATTCCTGCTCTCCGCCATCAAGCTTGGGGTGTGCGACTATATTGAAAAGCCCATTGTGCTGGATGAGCTTCAGGAAGCGGTGGATCGTGCCGTGGCCCATGTAAGGCTGGAGCAGGCAAGGGAAGTGAAGCGTTCACGGCGTTCAAGCACGCTTAAGGCCTGGCGTGAGGAGGTGGAATCCAAGCTTATCATTGATCTGGCTGAAAACACCTATAATCCTCAGATACTTTTAGAAAGGCTTAGGAAGCTGGAGCTGAAAATGCCCGTTTACAGCCCCTATTATGCTGCGGTTCTCAGGGTTGTAAACCATACGGGAGAGCGTCGGGAGCTTTTGGAATTTGTACTGAAGGCCATGAAAATGAAGTGCCTGGATTGCGGCATTGACACTATTACAGGCCTGTTTTCCACCCATTATGCCGTGATGCTTATCCGCTGCAACGAATTTTCCGACAGTGAAGCCATTCAAGCTATTTTAGAGCAAACCATCCAGGTTTTTGGAAGCAACACCCTTTCCCCCTGCAGCCTTTACTGCGGAATCGGACGCCGAGTACCTCATCTTGCCGATATCCGCACCTCTTTTCTGGAGGCAATGGGCATCTGTGATGCTGAGACCTTTCTGGAAAGAGAATCTCTTAAGGAATACAGGGAGGAGCTTCATGCAGCATCTGCCCTGCCTGAGGAGGCATCCTCTCCCGACGAGCTGGAGCAAGCCCTTTTATTTTTTGAAAAGCAGGAGCAATTTGCCTTGCAGGATCTGAAAATGTACTTCGCGGAAAATATTTTTAGAATTCTGTCAAAATCAAGCGTCCGAGGGGCTGTGCCAGCCTTCGGCGATGTTTACGCAGGCATCTTAAAAACCCGATCTCATAAGGACCTTAGCCGTATTCTGGCTGACTATTTTCCCAGAACCCCCAAAACGCCTGAGCCGGAATCCAATTATCTGGTGGACAATGTTCACCGGATAATACAAAACGAGTGTGCCAATACCTCCCTGGGCACCGCCTGGCTGGCAAAAAAGCTGGGCGTTTCCAAAAGCTATCTGAGCAACCTTTATAAATTGAAGACCGGCGTGGCACTTATCTATTCCGTAAATAGCTATCGGGTTGAAAAGGCAAAGCTTTTGCTGCGTAATCCCGCGTTAAAGATCTATGAGATTGCCTCTCAGTGCGGCTATATGGATGAAAATTATTTCATAAGAGTCTTCAAGAAAGCAACCGGACTGACGCCGTTTAAGTACAGAGAGGGCCTGAGCAAATGAGGAGACTGCGTTTTACCATGAAAACCAAGCTGTTCTTTGTTTTCATGCTTTCCATTTTATTTCCTATAATGCTTATCACCTATTTTGCCTACCGACAGTCCGCCTACCTTATTGAGGCCAAGGGTATTACCTGGCAGATAAATGCCCTGAACCAGGCGGAGGATTCTCTGGCCTCCCGCATGGACGCCATTACCAACCTGTACAACTCCTTTATGAGCAATACGGTAATCTATCGGCTCATTACAACCGGCTCCGATCCCTCGGATCTTGCCCAGCAGCTTACCGACATTCACGCCATAGAGAATCTGGTCATCGGCATGCAAAGCAACAGTCAGATTTTCAAAATGCGGCTGTATCTGGACAACGCCCCCTACGCCGCGGAAAAGTCCACTCTTTTTTCTCTCAGCGAATTTATGAAAACACCCATCTTTGAGAAAATTGTTAACAGCGGGGACAGGATTTACTTTTCGGAAAGCTACCCCTTTGTCACACTCTATAGCACAAAGGTTCCTGCGGTATCGGCTTACGTGGCAGTGAGAAGCCTGGAAAATATGGATAACTTTTCTATGGTCTTGGAGCTGGTCATCGATGAGAATTATTTTGTGGACATGCTGGATTCCCTTGTGGGAGAGGTAAGCGCCAATGCCTTTCTTATGGACCAGCAGGGGAACATTATGCTGCGGTCCAATAACAGCACCCAGGACGGGGTGCATATCGTTGAGGAGAATTTTAAACCAGGCATCCAGGTGGATTGGATGAACATTCAATATAACGGCAAGCCCTTTTATCTTGGCAGCCGCCGTATCAGCGGCACCCAGTGGACACTGTACTTCGTTTTGCCGGAGCATGAGATTATCCGTCAGAGCATCCAGCTTAGGACGGAGCTTATTGCTGCGCTTTTGTTTTGTCTGGGCTTCATGGCCTGTGTGGTTCTGGGGCTGTCAAAGCTTATTACCCGCCGCCTGGGGGATTTGAGGGATGCCATGCGCCTGGTGCAGCAGGGCAATCTCAACATCACCCTCCGAAGCCAGGGCAACGATGAAATTACGGATCTTAGGGATGATTTTATTTATATGCTGGACCGTATTCAAACCCTGCTCAAGGAAAAAAACGTAACGCTGGAGA
>JAEXPO010000555.1 GCA_023446675.1 Bacillota bacterium
GAATACGCCCAGCCTGTTGTATCCATGGGCTATGAAAAGCTTTTGCTCCCCTATGAAACACCTCTTAAGGGATTTTATACGGCTTCCATGTCACAGATTTATCCGGAGGACAGAGGACTGAATTATGCCGTGAGGCTTGGGATACGGGTATCTGAAGAAATGGCCGGAGCCTTAAGGAACTAGATTTACGCCCATTACGCCGGTTTAAGTTTAGCTGGCAAGAAAAAATGCTATACTATAGATAGGTCAGGAGGTTTACATTATGGAAGAATCCATCCTATGTTCTGTTATCGTTCCCATGTACAATGAAGAAGCCGTGCTTGACGAAACCTGCCGCAGGCTTACGGATATAATGGTTAATTCGGGCGTGAGCTATGAAATTGTGTTTGTCAATGACGGCAGCAGGGACAAAACCCCCCAGCTGTTACGCAGCTATTGCGAAAAGGATAATCGAATCAAGCTCGTTGATTTTGCCCGCAATTTCGGTCATCAGGTAGCCATTACAGCCGGTATGGATTATGCGGCAGGTCAATGCATGGTTATTATTGACGGGGATCTTCAGGATCCGCCGGAGCTTATTCCAGATATGATAAGCTTATGGCAAAGCGGTTATGATGTGGTGTACGGAAAAAGAATCTCCAGAAAGGGCGACACCCTTTTTAAAAAAATCACTGCCAAGCTTTTCTATCGGATGCTCCACAGTATGACCGAGGTAAACATTCCTGTTGATACGGGGGATTTTCGTCTGATAGATCGAAGGGTTGCCGATACCCTCAAGCAGCTTCCTGAACGCAGCCGTTATGTCAGAGGGCTTATGAGCTGGGTTGGGTTTAAACAAACGGCTATTGAATTTGAAAGGGCGGAGCGTTTTGCCGGAGAAACCAAATACCCCTTGAAAAAAATGATCAAGCTTGCCATGGACGGGATTATGTCCTTCTCCTACAAACCATTGAAATTTGCCTCCTGGATTGGAGTCACCATTTCTGGGATAAGTTTTGTTTACCTGCTGATAGTGCTCCTTCAGCGTATCATCATGCCCTCGTCTACCCAATCGGGCTGGGCGTCCCTCATTGGTGTCAGCCTCTTTTTTAACGGTATTATTCTTCTGATGCTGGGTATTATCGGGGAATATATCGGCCGTATTTACGATGAAGCCAAAGGGCGTCCCCTCTATATTATTAACGAGCTTAAGAACATGGAGGACCGAGAGAGCCCCAGATACCGCATTACCAAGCGCTGAGGCACCTCGCCGCCTTTTCCATGTCCTTTATATTATTGCCTTCTAATCCTCAAAAAGTATTTTACTGCTCATAAGGCCGCTTTTCATAACCCATTTTCTGATTTGACGGTTATACATGCCGGGACTTTTCAGGCGCTTAAGGAAAAGGTTTCTTCTAAGATCGGCAAGAGCCTTCACATAGCGCTTCTGAAAGCCATCAGTCCCTTCATTCAGACATTGAGCCAGAGTGTGGGCGCTTCTTAAGGCGTAGCTTATTCCCTCAGCTGAGCTGGGGCTTATTAAGCCTGCCGCTTCTCCAATAAGAGCGGCGTTCTCCGTTCCGGTAAAAAGATCCCCGCTGCCTGAAGGACGAAGAATATACGCGCCTTCTCTCAAAAGCCGTTTGCCGTAACGAAAGCCATAGCCTCTAAGCTTTTCCTTCAGCAACTCAAACTTTTGGGAAGCCGTTTTGTCCGTTTCCAAGGCTGAGCCTATCATGAGAGTACCGTTTTTGGATATGGTCCAGGAATAGAAGTCGGTAATTTCACTGTCAAAGACCGCACCGTAATAGGGAACCTCTTCCTCTGTTTCAAACCATTCCTGAATGGAAATGTATTTACGGCATTCCTTCCTGTTTTCAGGCATAAGCTGCCTTCGAACACCGGACCAGGCTCCGTCTGCACCGATTACAACCTTTACCTTTTCGGTGTAGATCTTTTTATCGTGCATAAAGGCAATGTCGTAGCCTTCCCTGGTTTCGCTCAAGGATGTAAACCGGCAGCCCATAGCTAAATCCACCGTATCCGGAACAAGGGATACGAGCCAGCGATCAAATCGGTTTCTGTCCATATTAAAGTAAAAACGCTGATAAAAGCGCTCAATTTGATTATCAAAATCGATGGTTCTTACCAGAAAGAGCTGGGGATCCACTAAAACATCCGTGGGAACCGCCAAGCCCATACGTCCCAGATTGTTCTGAGCATCCGGCGCCAATAAGCCGCCGCAGCATTTTCCCCGCATAGGTATGCTTTCATCCATAAGATCACGCCTGTCAAGCAGGAGCACTTTATAACGTCTGTCAAGAAGGCGGGCGGCGGTCGCCCCCGCAGGGCCTGCTCCCACTATGGCGATATCGTATGCCATCTGTCATCCTCCTAATGTGCTTCTTCTTATGATTCTAAACGACACCATTAACTTTGTCCAATTATTAAGTTGTTTTGAATTTGATCAATAGTAATAACAAAGTGATTAGCTTTTAGTAAATCCGAGTTGATTGCAAAACTTAGTGGATATCTAAATTCATTTTGAAACCCGATTTTATCATACACTAATTTCTTGGTGTGGAAGGTATACACTTTATCATCTAACTTAAGCTCTATTTTTTCCTGTGCATCATCAAAATTATAGAAGGAACGGCTCGAACCAGTATCTAAATATATTGTGCTTTTTTTCCCATTTACTTCTCCCTCAAAAAATAATAAATCCTGTTGATTGTTCATTTCTGATCTAATTAATGGTAAAACTGTATAT
>JAEXPO010000559.1 GCA_023446675.1 Bacillota bacterium
TCCCTTACCTTGCATGGGGAAGATAAATTCAAACGTCCGGTTTTGGTGGAGAACGATGTGAATGCCGCTATCATGGGACATTGTAAAAACAGGGGTATTGATAACAGCCAATGCGTTATCGGACTTTACTTTCCCGACAAATACCCTCCCGGAGCCGGTATTTGTATGAACGGCGATATATGGAGGGGCAGAAACGGCCTTGCCGGTGAGATTAAATTCCTGCCTTTGGGGATTCAGTGGGATACCTTTGATTATAATCCTATAGTACTTACGGAAATTGCAGTAAAAACAATCCAGGCATTCAGCTGCATACTCAATCCGGATAGGATCGTTCTTTACGGCAGCGGCTGCGGCGAAAAGCTCCTGCCTCTGCTGAAAAGCCACTTTACATCCTCACCTGAAGAAATGCTGCTTCCGGAAATCCTGTTTGCCAATAGCATCAGCAGCGACTTTGAGGCTGGAATCATCCACCTTGCCCTAAAGCGAATCCTGGACGCCCCCAGCCTCTAGGCTGACCGCCGACTACCGGCACTACTGCCGTCAGTTGCTGTCACCTGCTCGTTCCCCGCTTGCACATCATCTGCTGCTACCTGCTCATTCCACTGAGCCTATCTGCTGCTGTCACCTGCTCGTTTTTACCCGTTTGCACCATACAGCACATATCAGCTGCTGGCGCTGGAATAACGGCTGACCGCAAACCGGAAAAACAGCTTTAAGACAATAAGCAGCCCTATGGTAATAAACACCGACCAGATCATATGAAAAACACTTAACTGGCCCATTACAAACATGGGGGCGAAATTCGTAATAATAAACACAGGTATCACAAAGGTACCTATTCCCTTTATAACCCTGTTGTATATGCCCATGGGCATATTGTTAAAATCCCATATAGCCCACAAAATGGTAAACATCTGATCCGTCTTAACCACCCAAAAGGACAGAAGGGTTGGAAGCATCAGTATGGGGTAGGTTAAAACCACACCCAGTACAGAAAAGAACAGGAAGCCTAAAAGTGTTGCGAGATCCAGCGAAAGCTTCAAATTCACCCAGGCCACTACAACCATGGCCACGCCGCCAATAACATTGGGCACCGCAAGTCCCAGGTCAAAATTTCTGAAGGACACTAAAAACTGAAGCGAACAGGGCTTTGTTATGTAAAAATCAAGATCTCCCGACTGTATCAGCTGGGGCAGCTTTGCGATATTGGGAAAATAAATGGTATCCATAATTCCAGTTAATATGGTGTACAGGCCAATGCACATGAGCACCTGATACGGTGACATGCCGTTAATGCTTACCCCTGCCCCGAATACCACAATAACATAAAGAAGCTTTATAAAAAGAAAGGCTGTTTCAATGAAGACGGATATTAAAAAATTGAACCGGTACTCCATCTGAGCCATCAGACAGTTTTTCACAAAAACCTTATAGAGCCTTAAATACCTTGCCAGCTTTGTTTCTTTGAATCCCACGGTTCTGCCTCCCCCCTCTTTCAGCCGCCTACGGCCACATACTTCTTAAGTCCGGCCTTCCAAACCAGATTCATAACCAGGGCCATAATGCCAATCCAAAGGCACTGTATGCCCAGTCCGAAAAGAACATTGCTCATTCCCAGCTTGCCTCCCAAAATATTTACCGAGAAGTAAATGGTATATTGGAAGGGAAGATAGCGAAACACCTGCCCGAGGGTGCTTCCGAAAATGTCCAGAGGAAAAATGCCTCCGCTAAGGGCATTTATGACAAGCCCCGCTATAACAAACAGTCCGGCCGCCTCCGTAATCCAAAAGGCCAGTGCCGAAAGGGTTGAATAAATAAAGAAATTCAAAAGAAGCGATAACGCAATGGACACCGCAAAAAGGCCGTATTCCGAGGGCAGTGCCCTAAAACCAAAAGTCAGCCTGAAAATAAGAGAAAGCACGGCTATGAACACGAAAATAATAACGGAGTAAAAGGATTTTTCCCCAAGGTAACAGGACATACGGTAGGGAAGATACCCCACAGGCTTAATGACAAACTTGCTGAGTCCCCCGTTTTTTATGTCATCAAGGATTCCGTATTCAAAGCCCCCTGCCACAAGCTTGGATACCAGTGCCGCAAAAAAGGAATAGATGATCATCTGAGAATAGGTATACCCATAAACATACTCACTTTCCGAGGACTGGAAAATACCGCTCCACATGAAATATTGTATGGTCAGTGTGAAAATAAAGCTCAGAAAGCCCAGACGAAAGTTAAACCGATACTCCAAAGAGGATTGAAGCCCCAGAGAAAAGGCCTTTTTATATTTGGCCAGAAACCGCATGGCTCATGCCTCCTTTTGTATAAAGCAATTCAATGCTTTCCTCCAATGGAATGTCTTCAATGGTTATATCCGTTACATTAAACCGTGTGAAAATCTCCTGTGAAATACGGCTGATATCATTGCGGTCAACCTCAAGCATCGCGCCGGTTTCATTCAGGCTCCGAAGGCTTCCGAAGCTTTCCAGTTCGCTCTTATTAAGTGGCTGGCTGCTTGTCATTTTAATGATTTTTTTCTGTCCCAGCGCTTTATTGATGTCGGTAATATCCCCATCATAGACCAGCTCTCCCTGATTGATGACAACGGTGCGCCTGCAGAGCTCCTCAATGTCCTTCATATAATGGCTGGTAAGGAGAACCGTGGCCTTTTCCTGCTGATTGTAATATTTCAGAAAGTCCCGGATATTCTTTTGAGCAATAATGTCCAGCCCAATGGTGGGCTCATCCAAAAAAATCACCTTCGGATGATGTAAAAGGGAGGCAATCAGCTCCAGCTTCATACGCTCACCCAGTGAAAGCCGGCGAACCTGTATATTCAAAAGCTCTTTGACACTAAGGTACTCCGAAAGGGCATCCAAGGTTTTTGTGTAATCCCCATCCTCCAGCTCGTAGATGCATTTGTTGAGATACAGGGACTCAATGGCGGGCAAATCCCACCAGAGCTGGTTTTTCTGGCCCATAACAATTGAAAACTGCTTTTTAAAAGCATTTTCACGTTTCCAGGGAACATGACCCAGAACTGTTGCCGTACCCGAGGTAGGGTACATGATGCCGGAAAGCATCTTGAGGGTAGTTGTCTTTCCTGCGCCGTTTGGCCCCAGAAAGCCTATGAATTCGCCTTCCTCTACGGAAAAGCTAATTCCTTTTACTGCATTCCGGGTGAGGCTTTTACGAAAGAACAGATTATGCAGAGAGCTTTTTAAGCCCTCCTCCTTCTTGTAATACTGAAAATCCTTTTTTAAATCGTTAACCCTAACAACACTCATAAACGCTCCTATCCGGTAAGGATAACGTCCTTCCTCCCGGGAAAAAAATGAAATTCCAACAAGGAAACAATTCTGCTATGTAAAAATTTTCTTTTCAATTACGTTCATTATATAACCCTGAAACCCCTTATACAATTTCAAAATATTATGTTGATATCAAAATTTTAATATATAAAACCCTTGGGGTATTCCAAAGCATTTATGGGCTTGGATCTTCACAGGCTTGTATGGTACTATAAATAAAACTCTTTTAAGAATAAATGAAAGGCCCCGCAGCTTTTGAGGGAATAGGGTGAGGGTTATGTCCAATCCTTGGAAGGAAATTCCACTGTCTGACTACGAAAATCATATGAAGCTGGACACAGTAAGGCAGCTTCAGGCCATGAACACCATGATGAAGGATCAGCTTTGCCGCTACCCCATTTCAACCGCCATGATTCTGGGAATCGCAGGCGGCAACGGTTTGAACCATGTTGATCCGGATAGGCTAAGGGCAGTTTATGGTGTGGACATTAATCCCATGTATCTGGAGCAATGCACTAATAGGTATCCTGAGCTGGAAGGGATCTTTCATCCTCTTGAAACAGACTTAATCGGCGAAATCAGCCATCTGCCCAAAACGGAGCTGGTGGTCGCCAACCTCTTAATCGAATACATTGGCTGCAAACAGTTCCTGCGAGTTCTTGAACAAACCTCACCGGTGTATGTTTCATGCGCCATTCAGGTTAACACCAATGAAGAATTTGTATCCCACTCACCCTACCTTCACGCCTTTGATCGGTTATGTGAAGTTCATTACGCCATTAATGAAACCGGTTTAATTAAAGCCATGGAGGAAGCGGGTTATCCATTGGTTTTAAAAGAAGAAACCGGCCTTCCCAATGGCAAAAAGCTTATCCGGCTGGATTTTCAGCATCACCGGCGCTCACTCTGAAAGGAGGAATTCTTTGAAGATAGACATCAACACACTTGCAGAGCATTTTGCCAAAACCTCGTTTCAGGTTGTTGTGGTTTACCGGGGTATCCGTGAGCCGGGAGCAAGGGCAAAGGATTATACGGATCCCTATCCGGGGTTTGTATTTCCCTTAAGCGGTAAGGCTAAGTTCATTTTTGAAGGCACGCCCTATCACCTCACTCCCGGAACAGTGGTACACGGAGGCGCGCAAATGGAGCTGGATCGCTACGTTCTGGGAGATACCCGCTGGGAATACCTGCTTGTGCTGTACCGTATCCTGGGGCCTGAACCGGAAGGCTTTTCACTCCTTACCTCCCATTTTGAACTGCCTACCGGGCATTCCCCCCGTCTTAACGAGCTGCTTGAACGCTTACGGCAGGTTTCAAGCCAACCAGGAGGTATTCCGGCCTTCCAGACGGAAACCCTTTTTCGCAATGTGCTGGAAGAGATGTTTCTTTCCGTACGCAGCCGTACAAAGGGGGAGGCTCAGGGACTTTACGAGCAAATCGCAGCCTATATCCACAAGCATTACATGGAACCTCTTTCCATGCCGGGCTTGGCTGAGCAATACGGCATCAATAAAAACCGTCTGGCCTATTTGTTCTACAAATACGCGCTCATGGGGCCTGGCGATTATTTGCTGAAATACCGCTTAAACCGGGCCAAAATTCTTTTGATGACAAGCGGCATGCCGGTGCGCCAAATCGCCCAGGCAGTGGGCTTTAATGACCCCTTCTATTTCAGCAAGGCCTTTAAAAAGCAATTCAGGCTGTCTCCCAGTGAGTTCCGTGATAAATTCATAAATAATACATGACGAATCCCGAATTATTGCATTCCAATAGAATCCGGCTTTTGCTATACTGAGGCAATAGAGTTAGACATAACTAACTAAAGATTCTGTTGGAGGAATAGACCATGAAAAAACTCACAGTCCTAATGACAGCACTTGCCCTGGCCACCGGGCTTATGACAGGCTGCGGCGCTTCGCCTGGGGCAAGCAATACCGCCACCCCTGAAAGCACGCCCGCCGTAACACAGGAGAGCACGCCCACACCGTCGGAAAGCAGCACACCTGAGCCGGAGGCTTCTGTATGGCCCAGAACCATTATTGACGCGGCAGGCTATGAGGTTGTTCTGGAAGCCCAGCCCCAAAGAATTGCCATTCTTCATTCCATGTATCTGGAATTCTTCTTCTCTCTGGGCACGCCTCCCGTAGCCTCTGCCGGGGCCAATGTCGGCACGGCCATGAAGGCCCTGGAGGAATTCGCAACCCTTAAGCCCTATGCCGGCACAGCGGATATTCTGGATCTGGGCAGCGCCCGGGAAATTAATCTGGAGGCCATTACCGCGGCGGATCCGGATGTCATTGTCACATTCAACGGCCACGGCGGCATCAACGAAATATACAACGAGCTTATCAAAATTGCACCCGTGGTTCTTTTGGACTACAGTGTATCCTGGCAGGAGGCCATACGCGACTGTGCCGAAATCGTAGGCAAGGAAGCGGTGGCGGAGGAGTGCATTGAGGAAACGGTGGCCGTTATGACACAAGCCCGTGAAGCACTGGCTCCCCTAAGAGATAAGACGGCCATCTTCGTGCGCTCCGACGGAAAAGGTGGAATTTTTGCCATGGGCTCAGCCCGCTACCCCTACTATTACGATACGGAGACAGGCTTTGGCCTCACAAAGCCGGAAGGCTATCCTGAGGAGTGGGGTGTTATTTCACTGGAAAGCCTTGCTGAAATGAATCCGGATTATATTATCTTCCAGGATTTCTTACAGGATGCCCAAACCCTTGTTAATGACCTGTCCGCCTCCTCCGTTTGGAATAATCTACAGGCGGTAAAGGATGATCATGTCTTTTACTTTGACGTTTCTCTTAATACCACAAGCCCCCTTGCTCTCCAGGTTGCGGCAGCCGAGCTGACCAACGGGCTTGTAAAATAAGCCATGCACGCGTACTTAATAAAGAAGGGGAACACACCCTCTCTTTGAGCCGGATTCCCCAGGAAAACGGTTGGCAACAGATGCCGGGCGCAGCCTGCTCCAAAGGCTTGCCCGGCTTTTTACACCCCCCTGATGAACGAACGGAGGCTCATGATGAATAAATCAAAAAAAGAAAATATGTCCTCATTAAAAAGACTGCTGAGCTCTATGGGAGCACGCAGGTTTCTTCTGTTTGCTGCAATCCTTCTGGCAACCCTTTCCACCGCTCTGGGAATGGTCCCCTATTTAATCG
>JAEXPO010000577.1 GCA_023446675.1 Bacillota bacterium
GGCCTGAGCACCGGCCAACAGGTTATACCGGTTTACGGAGCGTATCTAAAAGCTTTACTTCCTGGGGACACCCGGGAGAGGGAGGTGCTGGTTCTGGGAATATCGGAGGACATGGTGCCCTACCTTGCTCAGGATGCTGTCATGGAGGGGCGTTTTGACAGGTCGGCCTTTTTTAAGGGCGGTTATGTTTTGGCTTCCGGTGATGTACAAAGCACAGTAAAGTCTCCCGCAACGCCTCACCCCCTGCCTTTTAAAGCAGGCCAGGTTTTGAGTCTGGACGCCTTTGAAGGAGATTTCTCCTTAATGGGTATCGCGCAAGGGCATCACCGGTTTTTAAGCCGTCTCATACAGTTGCCCTATTACGGAAGTGAAGAGGTTGTGCTTTTCATGTCTGAATCGGAGCTTAGAGAGAGGTGTAAGGGCGGGGGCCTCATGGCAATCAATGTGTTCAGCTCCCCGGAGTCCTCAGAGGAGCTCACAGCCCTGATGTCCCGGTATGAAGACAAAGGCTTTTCCGTTGAGAGCCGGGAGGATCAGTGGACGGAGCTGACCGCCAGGCTCAATGCCCTCCGGATTGTGGGATACAGCCTATGGGGCATTGTGCTCCTTGTAGGTGTTATTAATTTTATAAATACGACGGTTTGCGGTGTCTTTTCCAGGCGCAGGGAGCTGGCTCTTTTGGAAATAGTGGGCATGACCCGGGGACATATAAAGAAAATGCTCATGCTGGAAAGCCTCTGCCATGTTATTTTCGCCAGCCTCTTTGGCCTTGTGGCCGGCTGCCCTTTTATAAGACTTGTTTTTGCCGCAGGCGAAATCCGGCAGGAGGTGAGCCTCTGGCCTGTGGGGGTGATGCTGGCCTTTCTTACCCTTGTGTCCTTTTTGTGTACACTGGCTGCCGCACGCCTTCTGGACAGGGGTACCCCTGTGGAGCATTTGTGTGAAAGCGTATAAGATAGAGCATAAGATAAAGATGTATAAAAACAGATAAGGATAGGCGGAAAATCAAATTTAAAACAAAATCGACAAGGATTTTGTAAGAAAAAATTATCTTGAGAATAAATAACTTGCAACGTGCGGGATATTCTTGCATTTAACAAATGACAGTGATAGAATATATAGAATAAACTTTGTTTGTCGAGGGATAAGCAAGGGTGTTTTACATACTTAAAAGTAAAAATTTGTATCTTCTGATGCATTCAGGAAGGCTTGAGGAACGAGTCATGAAGGGTAAGCTGGAGAAATATACAAAGCTTGTAGAGTTTCTGGGACACGCAATGGGAAAACAATATGAAATTGTTCTGCAGGATCTCAGTGCTGACAAACAGTCCATTGTAGCTATGGCCAACGGTCATGTCAGCGGCAGGGAAGTGGGGTCGCCTCTTACGGATTACGCGCTGCGCGCCATTGCTTCAGGAGCCTGGAAGCAGACGGATTTCCAGTGTAATTATTCGGGCATAACAAAGGACGGCAGAGTGCTCAGATCCTCCACCTACTTTATTAAGGAGGAGGGCGACCTGCTGGGGATGCTTTGCATCAATGTAGACACAAATATTTATAAGCAGCTGAGTGAAGAGGTACTTCGCCTGGGAGGCGTAACCGAGCCTCCTCAAAACACGGAGCACGCCATTACCTCACTGCCTCATACGGAGAATTTTTCCGACACGGTTACTTCTATTACCAATGAGGTGGTCAAGGAAATCTGTGAAGGCAATATTCCTTTGGACCGTCTTACACAAAGTGAAAAGATGGCCATTGTGGAGGAGCTGAATAAACGAGGCCTGTTTTTGCTCAAGGGTGCCGTAAGTGGGGTTGCAGGTCAGCTGTCCTGCTCGGAGGCCAGCATTTACCGCTATCTTGCCAAGCTCACAAAGCAGCATAAAATCAGCGGATAAGCTATAAGACACTATTATTTTAAGAAAAAATTATTCTCATGATTGACTTTTATTATCCACCGTAATAAAATGTGATTCGAGTGTAAAATGACTGGAAACGGTATACAAAGGACAATGAGGTTCTGCAATGCAGCACGGCATTGTCCTTTTTTAATAAGTTTAATTATTAAAAAAAGAATAACTCCTATAAGGAAAGGAATAGATAAGCTATGAGTGAATGGGGTCAAACCGATTTAAAGATTCAATGGGTACCTAACAGCCGGATAAATGAAAGAACCGAATTGTGCCGTGCACTGTCGGCCGGGGAAACAGGCAAAGCCCTGGCCTTTCATAAAAGCTTTCCAAATTACAGCCCTACGCCTCTGGCAGATCTTAAAGCCGCCGCCGCTCATCTGGGTGTGGGCAGCCTCTATGTTAAGGATGAATCCTATCGCTTCGGCCTGAATGCTTTTAAGGTTCTGGGTGCAACCTATGCTATGGGGCGCGTGCTGGCCGAAAGGCTGGGCGAGGCTATTGAGGATTTGACCCATTCCAGGCTGGTTTCCTCCGAAATTCGAAAAAAGCTTGGAGACATTACCTTTTATGCAACAACCGACGGCAATCACGGCGCTGCCGTTGCCTGGACGGCCCGTGAGCTGGGTCAGAAATCAGTCATTTACATGCCCAAAGGCTCTTCTCCCGCAAGGCTTGAGAATATACGCCAATACGGCGCCCAGGCATACATTACGGAGCTCAATTACGACGACGGCGTGCGCTTCGCCCAAGCTCAGGCGGTTAAAACCGGGGGTGTTATGATTCAGGATACTGCCTGGGAGGGTTATGAAAAAATTCCCCTGTGGATTATGCAGGGCTATGCCACCCTGGCGGCGGAAGCTCTTTCCCAGATGCCCCAAAAGCCTACTCATGTTTTTCTCCAGGCAGGGGTAGGCTCCTTTGCCGGTGCTGTGCAGGGCTATCTGGCAGCGTTATACGGAAAGGAAGCGCCCAAGGTGGTTGTCATGGAAGCCTCCGCTGCCGACTGCTTCTACAGGTCCGCCGTAGCGGGAGACGGAAAAGCCCATTTTGTAGGGGGAGACATGTATACCCTTATGGCAGGCCTTGCCTGCGGTGAGCCCAACACCCTGGCCTTTGAGCTTTTAACCTCCTGGAGCAAGGCCTTTGTGTCCTGCCCCGACTGGGTAACGGCTTATGGCATGCGTATTC
>JAEXPO010000592.1 GCA_023446675.1 Bacillota bacterium
ATCGGGAAGCAGGCCACCTCTTATTTCCAGAAAAGCGGAGCAGAAATTGTGGAGAGCTATTCCGGCATATTCGAAAAATTGTCTCTTGATGACGCTCTTCTCATTGGAGAAAAAGCAAAGGCTTTATACTTAAGCGGCGAGGTCAACAAGATTAAGCTCTTCTCCACGAAGTTCAAGTCGGCCCTTGTGCAGACGGCGGAGAGCCATCGGGTGCTTCCCCGGCGCAGGACGATGATAAAGCCCTTAAAAACGAATTATGTCCGGGAGCCGAAAACCAATGAGCTTTTTAATATGCTGGTTCCCCTGTACATCGGCCATATGCTGTATTCAGGCATGTTGGAAGCTTATGCTTCCGAGCAGGCCTCAGCACGACTGGCCATGGAAGGGGCTACAAAAAGTGCCGATGAAATGCTGGACTCCCTTCAGTTCCAGTATAACAGGGCACGGCAGGCGGGGATCACCCAGGAGCTTACGGAGATTGTTTCCGGAGCAAACCCCGGATAATACGGGCCAACAGCCCGTGGGGCCATGAGCTGCCGGGAATTTCGGATTAAGGACTTGAAAGAAGTCAAAGGAGGTATGCGCATTTTGCATAACGAAAACACAGGCATAGTCGTTCAAATCATCGGAGCAGTTGTAGATATCCGTTTTCCCAAGGATAAGCTTCCGAATGTGTTCAACGCAATCACCATAGATTATGAGTCGATTCATCTTACAGTGGAGGTCGCTCAGCATATCGGTAACGATACTGTACGGTGCATCGCCATGAGCAGTACCGACGGGCTTATCCGCGGCGCAAAGGCCGTGGATTCGGGTTCGCCCATTAAAGTTCCGGTAGGGCTGGATACCCTTGGAAGAATGTATAATCTTCTGGGGGATCCCATTGATAATCGAGGCAATACCGATGCCGAGGATTATTGGAGCATACACCGAAGTGCTCCGTCCTATGAAGAGCAGAAGGCTTCGTCTGAGGTATTGGAAACCGGCATTAAGGTCGTGGATCTTATGGCTCCCTATCTCAAGGGCGGCAAAATCGGCCTCTTTGGCGGAGCCGGTGTGGGTAAAACCGTTCTTATTATGGAGCTTATCAACAATATTGCCAAGCAGCACGGCGGTATCTCCGTGTTCACCGGTGTGGGCGAGCGTACCCGGGAAGGCAACGATCTCTATAATGAGATGATTGAATCCGGTGTTATTGATAAAACCGTTCTTGTCTACGGACAAATGAATGAGCCCCCCGGAGCCAGAATGCGGGTTGCCCTGTCAGGCCTCACCATGGCGGAATATTTCAGAGACAGGAAATCCCAGGATGTTCTGCTTTTTATTGACAATATTTTCCGCTTTACTCAGGCCGGCTCAGAGGTTTCCGCCCTTTTAGGAAGAATGCCCTCGGCGGTAGGGTACCAGCCCACCCTGGCAACGGAAATGGGTGCGCTTCAGGAGCGGATAACCTCAACCAGGGCAGGCTCCATTACCTCGGTGCAAGCGGTTTATGTGCCTGCCGACGACTTGACGGATCCTGCTCCCGCAACGACCTTTGCCCACCTGGATGCCACGACGGTCCTGTCCCGGTCCATTGCATCCCTTGGTATTTATCCTGCGGTGGATCCTTTGAATTCCTCCTCCAGAATCTTAAGCCCGGACATTGTGGGAACTGAGCATTATGAGGCTGCCCGGGCCGTACAGTCCATATTGCAGCGCTATAAGGAGCTTCAGGATATTATAGCCATATTGGGTATGGATGAGCTGGCGGATGAAGACAAGCTCATTGTTAAGCGCGCCCGGCGGATCCAGCGGTTTCTGTCCCAGCCCTTCTCAGTGGCGGAGCAGTTTACAGGAATGGAAGGCAAGTATGTGCCGATTAAGGAAACGGTGCGAGGCTTTAAGGAAATCATAGCGGGCAAGCATGATGATGTGCCTGAGGCTGCCTTTCTGTTTGCAGGTACCATTGATGAGGTGGTGGAAAAGGGAAGGAAGGAGGGATAGGGTTGTCACTCTTTCATCTAAAGATCCTTACTCCGGAGCGAACCTTTTTTGAAGGGGAGGTGGAGCTGCTTTCCGTTATGACCACAGAAGGAGCCAAGGGCTTTTTGGCCCATCATGAGTCGTTTATCGGCGCCCTTTCCATTGGACACCTCCGGATAAAATATGAGGGACAGGTTATGGAAGCTGCCGTTGGGGGCGGTGTGGTCAAAATGAACAATGAAAGAAATGAAGCCCTTGTTTTGGCCAACAGCTGCGAATGGGCAAAGGATATTGACGTAGCCAGGGCCCGCAAAGCTGAAGAAAAAGCCAGAGAGCTTTTAAGGCGGCATAAGAGCCAGGGAGAGCTTGAGGTGGCCCGCTTCAGGCTCAACCGTGCCATCAACCGAATCCGCATGGGCAGCAAATAACGCGTTTTACCATAATGCATAATGCTTACACCTGTTATCGTTTAAGTCAACGCAATGATGCAATTTGAGCTTCATTGCGTTTTTCTGTAGTCATTTGCGTAAGCGAATTCGGCTAAATGGAAGTAGGCCATACCCCCGAGCCTTTGTTTTGCTTTAAAAGGGCTGAAAAAGGATATATAGTGAAAGCAGGCATGATAATAGAGTGCATGAAATGCTAGGATATTAAAAACGGGTCCTGCTATACTCTAATACGAAGGGAGGGAAGCCTATGGACTGGCTGAATCGAATGAACGGGGCTATGGACTATATTGAAGCTCATCTTGGCGATACCATTGAGTATCAGGATCTTGCTAAAATCGCCTGCTGCTCGACCTATCATTTTCAGAGGATGTTTGCCTTTATAACGGAAATACCTTTATCGGAGTATATCCGCCGAAGAAGGCTGACTCAGGCGGCTTTCGATTTGCAGAACAGCAGGGAGCGGGTCATTGATATTGCCTTAAAGTATGGCTACGAATCGCCGGAGGCTTTTTCAAGAGCCTTCAAGGCCCTGCATGGTGTAATGCCCGTATTGGCGCGCGACAAGGGCAGTACTATGAAAGCCTATCCCAGGTTAACCTTTCATATTTCGATTAGAGGAGATGTGGAGATGAACTATCGTATTGTTGAGCGGGAAGCCTTTAACCTTTGCGGTATTACAACGGAGATTAGCGTGGCAGGAGGACAGAATTATGTGACGATCCCCAGGTTCTGGGAGGATAACATGGAAAACGGCGCCATCGACGGCTTAAAAAGAGCACTTGGCCTTAAGGCGGATGGACATCTTAAAGCAGCGCTGTATAACTTCAGAGAAGGTGTTTTTTCCTACATGATTTGCAGCGAGGGTCCCCAAAGCGG
>JAEXPO010000034.1 GCA_023446675.1 Bacillota bacterium
GCCCTTATTACCTCCCAGCTGATGCAGGCCTTGTACGATTCATCGGCCCAGGGACGGGAAATTGCTTTATAGGAGGTGCATCCCATGCAAAAAATCGGCTTTATTGATTATTATCTGGATGAATTTCATGCAAACCATTATCCTGAGTGGATTAAAAGCCTTTCAAAGGGAGAGCTGGAGGTTTGCTATGCCTATGCCGAATGCGATTCGCCCAGGGGCATGACCACGGAGGCTTGGTGCAGGCACCACGGTATCCAGCAGGTTGGCTCTATAGAGGAATTGGTGGAAAAAAGCGATTGCCTGGTGGTTTTGTCCCCGGACAATCCTGAAAGGCATGAGTCCCTTTGCAGGCTGCCCCTGGCCTCCGGCAAGCGGGTCTATGTGGATAAAACCTTTGCGGAGGACAGGGCGACGGCTCTGCGTATTTTCGAGAATGCGGAAAGCCATGGCACACCCTGCTTTTCTTCCTCGGCCCTGCGTTTTGCGTCCGAGTACTCAGGCATTGAAAAGGATAACATTCAGAATCTTGCAAGCCGGGGGCCGGGAAGCCTGGAGGTATATTCCATTCATCAGCTTGAACCTATTGTTATGCTGATGGGAACCCATGCCAGGCGCGTCCTTTTTACAGGCACCGAGCAATATCCCGCCATGGTCATTGAATTTAACGACGGCCGGAGGGCTTCTCTCTCCCATCATGGCTATAACTGCCCCTTTTCCATGGTGATTGATTTTGCTCCGGACAGCGAATCCAGGCTCATTTCGGTAAAATCCGATTATTTTGGCCTGTTTGTTTCCGAAATGGTGGACTTTTTCCTCACCGGGAAGCTAAAGGCAAGCCACGAGGAAACGGTTGCGGTTATTTCTATTCGTGAAGCCGGCATTAAGGCCTCAAAAAACCCGGGCCACTGGGTTTATGTGGAATAGAGGGGAGCCGGGTGACCTGTTGAATAAAGCCTTTGGCAAAGGAAAAATAGCCTGTGCTTAACCCTCCCATTGGGGTATAGTTGTATAGGAGGTGCAATTCTGTAATGATAACTTATTGTAAAGCAAAAAAAGAAGATATGGAAGATATCATCGATTTTATAAACTATGTCTTCAGCCAGGGCCATCGGCCTCATGATTTTAAAGCCCTTTTGCCTAAGCTGTATGTCGGGGAAGCCGACTCGGCCAGGTACCATTTTCTTGTTAAGGAAAAGGACAAAATTAAAGCAGTGGTTGGTGCCTTCCCCACTTTATATGAGATCGGGGGAAAAACACTTAAGGCCTGCGGGATAGGCATGGTGTCCGTTCACCCCTACGCCCGTTCCAAGGGCTACATGAAAGGGCTTATGCAAGCGGTTCTGGAGGATGCCCGCGAACAGGGGTATGCCTTTGCCTTCCTGGGAGGGCAGCGCCAGCGCTACGAATACTTTGGCTTTGAACCTGCGGAAACCCGTCTGAATTTTACGCTGACAGCCACAAATCTGCGCCATACTGTGAAAAGCGAGGCCCTTTTGGAGCTTACCCTTGTTCCTATAGAAGGAGAGGCTTTGCGGGATCAGGCGTTTGCTCTATATCAGACACAGGCTTTTCGTGCTGTTCGGCAAAAAGAGGATTTTCTGACGGTATTGGGCACATGGAACGGCAAACCCTTTGCTTTTTTACATGAAGGGACGTTTGCAGGCTATGCCTCCCTTCGGGACAGCTCCATTGTACAGGAGCTCATGCTGGAAAGGGTGGGGCTGTATCCTGCGGCAATGACGTCCCTTATGCGTTTGACCGATGGGAGTAAGCTTTATCTCAGCGCTTCCCCTTATGAACACGATAAAGTAAATTATCTGACGGAAACCGCCGAAGCTGTGACCTGTTCCGCAGGGGAGAGCCTTCATGTTTTCAACTGGCAGGAGATGCTGGAGGCTTTTTTAAGGCTTAAAGCACAGACAGAGCCCCTTGCCCCGGGAACACTTATTCTTTCCGTTTCCGGAAATACCTTTTGCATTACGGTTGAGAATGATTCCCTGTCCGTATCCGAGAGCACGGCAAAAGCGGACCTTTCGCTGCCGGAGCTTAAGGCGGTATCCCTTATTTTTTCTTTTACAGGCAACTATCTGAAGGAATATCATGCGTCAGGCCTCTCGGAGGAAAAAGCCCGGCTGGTGCGTTCCTGGTTTCCAATAACGCTGTTTTTCTCTCCCTGTGACGGCTGCTGAAATAAATATAGGGAGGGGGATGTGAAGCAAAAGACAGTGGCAGGATACGCCTGTACAGAATAGCATATACTATGATATTGTTAAAAAGGTGCTAGAGAGTGGATTGCATCGCATTATACGACTCGGGAAACTACGCGTATCGGATATGCAGAGTCTTTGAACAAAAAGGCCTGGTATTCGAAGTAATATCGACTCCCTGCCGGGTTTCCAGAACAGGCTGCGGCTATTGCCTCAAATTTCCTGAGGAATATTTAAACCGGGTCGTAGCCGAAAGCCGGGCTTATCAATGTCCGGTGAGAGAATCCTTTAGGGTAGTGGCAAGCAACGGAAGGAACCATTACGTTAAGATTTTATAAATTACCATCGGAGGAAAATGGTGGATTCATGGGCTAAAGCTCTGGAAGAAATGAAGAGGCTTTCTGTTTCGGCAGGAGAAGAGATACTACGGATTTATCAAACCCCTTTTGCGGTTGAATATAAATTGGATGCGTCTCCCGTTACTCAGGCCGACAAAGCGGCAAATGACATAATTGTTGAGGGCTTGAAGCAAATTTTTCCCCAAATACCTGTTCTTGCAGAAGAATCCGCTGATGATAAGTCACGGCTTTTATACAGGTATTGCTTTATTGTAGACCCCTTGGATGGGACAAGGGAGTTTATCCAAAAGAATGGTGAGTTTACTGTTAATATCGCATTATGTGAAGATGGCGTTCCTGTAGCGGGAGTGATCTATGCTCCCGTTCAAAGAGAGCTGTATGGCGCATCTTTAGGTAAAGGTGCCTATCTTATAACCGGAGACGGGGAAACCTGTCTCCGAGTTTCCAGCCGTACCGGGAAGGTGCGAATGGCCGTCAGCCGGAGCCACAAGGATCCGGAGCTCCTGGCGTTGGCCAGAGAAAAGGGAATTCAACATTTTATAGAAGCCGGAAGCGCTTACAAGGCCTGTCTCATTGCCAGGGGCGACGCGGAAATCTATTATCGATCCGGAAGAATAATGGAATGGGATACGGCGGCCATGCAAATTCTTGTAACGGAAGCCGGGGGTATCTTCAATGGCCTTGACGGCAGGCCCTTTCGGTACAATAAAGAGGATACCAGGAATCCCACCGGTTTTTATATTCTCAATCATCCGGCTAATGCCCTTTTGCCGGGTTAACCCGGCAGAACAGATTTTTGCAAAGAGGCCTCCCGGCTCTGCTTAAAGGCGGAACGCTTCACATCAGGCCTTGCAACATTAAGCATACCGGGTATAATTTCCACATGAAGATGGCTTTGAAGGGATATCTCGCCGTCCAGATTCACCGGAATGGGCGTATCGCAGATTAGCTCGGCCTCCCGGCCCTTAAGATAATGAACCTCCGGTATACTCTCATGCTTTCCTACCCTGAAAGCGGGAAAGAATCTTAAAAGCTTAATTCTTCTTATGGCGTCCACAATATAAAAATCCAATAAGCCGTCGTCTGTCACGGCTCGGGGAGCGGAATGCATACCGCCTCCGTAATAGGATCCGTTTGCGAAAATGGTGAGGAGCATGGAGGTTTTTATAACCTTGTCCTTATCAATTTTTACTGTTACAGGGTATTTTTTCAGCCTTGCAACGGCATGAAGAACGCCCAGAACATAAGCCATAGATCCTGAAACAAGGGGGAAGTCCTTGTAATAACGGCTAAGCTGAACCACCTCTGCATCAAATCCGGCAGAAGCGATATTTATAAAATACCGTCCGTTGATTCTTCCGCCGTCCAAAGGTACGGAGCCGGAAAGCGGCAGAGCCTCAATAAGCTTTAAAGGGTCTGTTTCACTGTATAAGGATCGGACTGCGTCGTTACCTGAGCCGCAGGGTATTATACCTAATTCGGCAGCGGAGCCTGCAATACCGTTTACCACTTCGTTAAGAGTGCCGTCGCCGCCTACCGCATAAATGCGTAGGCTTTCCGCACCGGCTTTTTCCGTAATCATCCGGGCCAAATCCGTTGCATGGCCGGGTGCTTTTGTATGCTCAAGGGTCATGGGCTCGTCCAACGCGGAAAACCGCTTTTTTATAGCCTGAGTCATCTCCTGTGTCCGGCCCTTGCCGGCTGCGGGGTTCACAATAAAAAAGTGGTGCATAGCTCTATCCCTGTTCCTTTACGAAAAAATAAACGGCTTTCCCGCCATGGGACAAGGTTTATATTATCACAGGATAAGTCCCTGCGCTACTGGGAAATCAGAGGCTGCTCCGGTAATGCTTCCGATATTTTAAGGGAGAGGTTCCAAGATGCTGACGGAACACCCGCCCGAAGCTGGTGCAATTGTCAAAGCCCGTTTGTTCGGATATGAGAGTGATGCTCAGGTC
>JAEXPO010000064.1 GCA_023446675.1 Bacillota bacterium
ATTATACCCTATATCATGAAAACACGAGTGGATGCCCAAAATTATTTCGAGGATAAAATCGAGATCAGCAACACGGAGGAATATATACGCCAAAAGCGCCGTGAGTATGATATTCCTATCTCCTTTCTCCATGTCATTATTGCCGCCATGGTGAGAACCATCTCCCAAAAACCGGGTCTGAACCGTTTTATCGGAGGGCAGAAGATTTTTGCACGGAATGATATTTTTATTACGTTTGTACTAAAAAAGGAGTTCCGGGACGACAGCCCCGAAACAACCCTCAAAATACGCTTTGAGCCCACCGATACCTTTATGGACGTGGTTAAAAGAATAAACGATCAGGTGGATCAGAATAAAAGCCTTTCAGTTAAAAATGACGCGGACAAAACGGCTCACTTTATCATGCTCATCCCCGGTCTTCTTGTCAAGTTTGTTGTTTGGTTTTTATCCTTTCTGGATTATTTCGGCTTCATGCCCAAGTTTATTAATAATGCCAGCCCCTTTCATACCAGTGTCTTTATCACTGATTTGGGCTCCCTGGGAATACAGCCCATTTACCATCACCTGTATGAATTCGGAAACACCTCCAGCTTTATCTCCTTTGGCTTGAAGCAGAAGGAAAAGGTGTTTAACGCCGACAATGAAATTATTAATCGTAAATATGTCAATATCAAGGTGGTAACCGATGAGCGTATTTGCGACGGCCACTATTACGCCACGGCATTCAAGCTCTACCGGAATTTTATCAAGCATCCGGAAAAGCTTGATATGCCTCCTGCCGAGGTAGTGGAGGATATTCTTTAACACAAAGTACAAAATACCTGTTGAGATGTGAAAGCCCCTCCTTTGCCGAATTGAGCGAAGGAGGGGCTTTTTAAAGAGCCGCAGGCGGAATTACCGATTTACGCCTCAACGTTAAAACCAAGCTCTAAAGCTGCGGTACGCATGCCTTCGATGGTTTTCTCAATGGTCTCTTCCAGGCTTAAGCCCAGCATTTGAACACCATACTCTATGACCTCCCGGTTAACGCCTACGGCAAAGCCCTTCTGCTTCCATTTTTTCTTAACGGAGGATACCTGAAGATCCGAAAGGCTTTTACTGGGCCGCAGGATGGCTGTGGCCGCTATAAGGCCTGTAAGCTCATCGGTGGCATAAAGGACCTTTTCCATGGTATGGACAGGCTCCACATCGTTGACAAGCTTGTAGCCATGGCTTATAACCGCGTGTATATATTCCTCGGGCCAGCTATCCTCTTCAAGAAGCTCCCGTGTGCGATGGCAGTGCTCCTCAGGGTATTTCTCAAAATCAATATCATGGAGCAGCCCAATGGCCCCCCATTTTTCCACATCTTCTCCGTACAGCTCTGCAAAGTAGCGCATGACCGCCTCCACTGCCAGGGCGTGACGTATAAGGCTCTCACTTTTGACATGCCTGTTGAGCAAATCCCAGGCTTCCTGCCTGTCAAAATTACGTGCCATGACGGCATCCTTCCCTTCAAATCCGGTATCCCATTGAAAAACAGTGCTTCAACAGCCGGCTTAATTTCTTCTATTTTAGGACTGGCATCCAAGGCTGTCAAGCCAATGGCCATAAAAAAGGAATACCGGATTACTCTCGCTCCCTAACCTTAAACCGGGACACTGTTTTAATAAGGATATCCGCCTTTTCCCCAGCTTGCCTGGAAAGGGTGATTACCCCTTCCGACAGGTCGACAATGGAGCCTGCCTCCTGGGCGATGTCATTGGCGCCTTTGGCCTCTTCATTGGAGGCCTTGGTAATTTCATCAATAACCCTTACCATGCTCTGAATGGAGGCCAGAACCTGCTGTGAAGTGGCACTGAAGTCCATTACCATCTCCCCAACATCTTTAGAGGTGGTACTGAAGAACTGTCCGGATTCCACAAGAAAGCTGTAATCCTTCAGAACCTTTCCATCAAAGAAGCCCAGCATGCTGTTAGCACTGCCAGCAAGGTTTTTTACGGCATCCACAATAACATCTGTAACCTCCTTAATTTGAACCACCGCAACCTTTGAGTCCTCCGCAAGCTTTCTTATCTCATCGGCCACAACAGCAAAGCCCCTGCCTGCCTCACCTGCGCGGGCAGCCTCTATAGCTGCGTTAAGAGCAAGCAGGTTGGTCTGGGAGGTAATTCCCAAAATGGCCTCGGACAAGGCATTGATCTTATCCACAGCCTGTGACTGGGCAATAGCCGTTTCCATACCTTCCTTTGTTTTCTCATAAACAGCTACGGCATCCTCCCTGTTTTTCAAGGCCCTGGACTTCATTTCCTCGGCAGCCTCGCTGGACTTTCCGGCCGTGTCCGCCCCGTCGGCCGCTTTGCGCGCAATGGTTTCCATGGCGCTTTCAATTTCCTCGGAGGTGCTGTTCATCTCCTCAGCCGATGCTGCCGTTTCTTCCGTTCCCGCAGACAGTTCCTCCGTGGTGGCGGAAATGTCCATAATACTCTTATTGAGACGCTTCATGCCCTCATCAATTTTTACCAGCATGAGGCCTACTCTTTTGGACTCATCGGTAACATCGGTGACAATAGCCCCCACTTTCTTCTGCATGATTTTAAGACTGCCGGCCAGTTTTCCCGTTTCATCCCGCCGTTTTAACAAATCCTCCGGAACGGCAGCCGTAAAATCTCCGCCGGCCATAACCTCAAGCTCCCTGGAAATGCGCGTTATGGGTTTGGCAATACCCCCGGCAACCCAAATGGTCAACAACATGCTTAAAAGAAAGGCGGTGACACATATAACCGCGAGGGTTACAGTCATGCTATTAATTTCATCCATGGCCTCAGAAACGGGAGCTGTTATTCCAATAGACCAGTTTGTACCTGGCACAGGGGAAAAGCCCTGATACTTTTGCACCCCTTTGAAGGTATAGGCCGCCGCACCCGCTTCGCCTTTTGACATGCGCTCCGTGATGGCTGCCGCTTCCCTGAGGCTGGGATCCTTCTTTGCTTCTTCAACGGCATTGAACATATCCATCACCATGGCGCTGTCCGTATGGGCAATCGTGACGCCGACGTTATTTACCATGAATGCCACACCATTATCACCATACCTTATATCCTTGGTTAATTCGGTTAACTCGTTGCCGTCCCTCGTCCCCACAAGCACTCCCGTGACCTTCCCATTATCCATAATGGGTACCGTAAATGAAATGACAAGGCTTCCGTCAACCTTACTTACCACCGGGTCAGAAATGGCGCTCATACCTGAAAGTGCCTTTTGGTAATTTTCTCTGTCCGACAGGTTCGAAGTCGATCCGCTGGTAAATTTCACATCGCCGCTCAAATCCCCAATGCCCATTCTGACAAATCCGCCACGCGCGATTTCTTTGTCAAGAAGTGTTGACACGCTTTGCCAATTACCGGTTAGGTCGTTGTCCTCCGCCAGGGCCTCCAGCACCTCAAGCCTGCTGTCCAGCCGGGAGTGAACAACCTTTGCCGATTCAGAAGCAAGTCGTGTCAGGCTTTCATCAAGCATAGCCATCATACTGCTGCGTGCCTCCAGATAGGCGGCCGTACCTATACCTGCTCCAAACAGGAGTATTAGGGTGCCAAAAATAAGTACAAGCCTGGTTCTGATGCCAAAAGTTCGCTTCAAGATAACACCATCCTTCTTTCCCTTTATTTGCGACGAAAAGCGCAAATTTTGTAATTTCTTGTCGTAATATTACCCGTTTTTATCCATAAATTCGTTTACTCGTTACAAATGTCATATCCCCGGCCTTGACATTTTCCTTATTTTTACGGAACATGCTGATATGATGGGTACATGGAAACAATAAACCTAAAAGACCGTAACCCCAATTTTTGCTCCATCGTCTTTGTAAGCGGCTTTAAGGACGCGCTGTTTAAAAAACGTACTGCCGCGTTCCGCTTAAGTATTGAAGTCCGGTTGTTTAACCCTGTTCAATTTGTGTAAAACGGAGTGATTGCAAATGATATGTATTAAATTTGACAGCTGCCTGAAATACTTGCTTTCCGCTTTGGATGTAAGCGTAAGCCGTCTGTCCAAAACCATTAATGTGGATTCCTCCCTGGTTAACCGCTGGGTAAGCGGCAAGCGCATCCCTGCTTATCATTCCGCCTATATTGAAAAAATTACAGAATACCTGGCACAGAATACGATTAACTCCTTTCAAAAAGAAAAGATCGTTGCCTTTATGGAGAAATCAGGACTTCCTTATACTACGGACAAATCCTATAAGGAACAGCTTCGGCTGCTGCTTTTGGAGGCTCAGGGCTTTTCACTGGAGCAAAAGCGCATGGAAAAGCTGGAAAAGCGCAAGGACATCTTATCACCATCAGCAGAAGCCTCCCGGAATGCAGAAATGTTCTCCCTGGGTTTTTCCCCGGAGGACAAGCTTATTTTTGGGAGGAATCGCATTCTGATGTCGGCCATTAACATACTGGATGTGCTGGCCGGGTTTTCCCCGATAAAAAATCTTCGTCTGATTCTTTCCTTAAGCCAGGGCAGCAACCCCTTATTTCTGGATCCCTATTGGCTTCACCACGCCTTTGAGAGGCTTAACAAGGATACGGAAATTATTCTTCTTATCCCAGGCTATGATGATGTAAAAAAACTCATTGCGGTTTTAAAAAGTTATTGTCTCTCAGGGATTGTTAAAAAATGCACGATCTATTATCTGAAAAAGCATGATCTTCTCACCACAAAAAGAGATTTGATGCTCTCACCTGAGGCCGGCATGCTTTCCTGCTTTCCCGCTGATCACGAAAAAAAGCACGAATGGGCTATGCTTTTTAAAAATAAAATGGCCGTGGAGTTTTACTCCTCCTATATGAGAGCACTTATCCAGGAAATGGCCCGGCCGCTTTTTCTTTCCTGTATGCAGGGCAATGCAGCCTGTTATTTTAGAAGCCGGTATGATTCCGAAGGACATGAAGGCCCGCGTTACCTTTTGCAGAAGCATATTAACCCCATGCTTTTAACGGAGAGTCTTTTTCAAAAATATCTGATGGCTAAGGTACTTTCGCCTGAAAAACGCCATGAGGAGCTTACTCTTTTTCAAAAATACCATCAAATTTTTATACACAATCTAAAAAGCTTCGGCTCCATGGATCTGTTTTACATTGAAAGCCACAGCGTACTTTCTCCCACCGAGCCTTTAATTATCGACGGCCCTTTGGGGGCATGCCGGCTTCTTTTAGACGACAATGACAAGCTGGAGCTTTTGGAGAACATGGTTGAGCTGCTCCAAACTCATGAAAAATACCAGGCAGCCTTTATACCCCTCCACTATATGGACAGGCTTTTGGAATCACAGGTTCAAATAGCTGTAAAAAGCAGGTACCTCTCCTTTATGGAAGTGGAGGCCGTTTCCTCCTCCCCTGTTCGCTATATTGCCGATGACCCTCTTGTCTTGCAGGCTCTGGAGGACTACATCCGGGAAATCTGGTCCTTAACAAGCCCGGCCTATCGTATGAAGGATGCCACCATTGCCTATCTTAAAAGCCTGATAGCGCCCCTTAAGGACGCTATCAGCAAAAAACTGCAATAGTGAACTTACCAGTCTAATTGAATTGTTTCATTGGCCTCCAGGGAAGCCTTCACATCAATGACTCTCTGGTTGGCGGAGCCCCTGAACCGAAGCTTCAAGCTCCTCCGGCTTAGCACAAAGGGCCCGTCCACCAGAATATCCGCCAGCTTTAAAAGCTCCCCCCACCAGGGATTAGCCTGGGCTCCCTTGAGCAGGGCTTCATAGGTATAGCCCGAATAAATCATGATATTAAGCCCAAGTGCCTTTGCCTGTCCAGCCAGGGCGGTAAGTGCCTCAGCCTGCTCAAAGGGCTCTCCTCCGCTTAAGGTTATACCGTCCAGCAGGGGATTTTTTTTGAGCATTTCCACAAGCTCCTCAACAGCTATCAGGCTGCCGCCCTCAAAGGCATGGGTTTCCGGATTGTGACAACCCGGACAGTTATGACGGCAGCCTTGTGTAAACACGGTGAGGCGAATACCCGGACCGTCTACAATGGATTCCTTGGCAATGCCGGCAACGCGTAAGAACCCGGACATTTAGCGCCCCTTTCCGGCTCCGCAGGAAAAATGCTTGACCCTATCCTTTTCCTCAGCCTTCTTTGCGTTATTAAATCTGTCCAGAGTACCCACAAGGTAGCCGGTTATGCGGCGGATTCTCTCAAAGCCCACATCTCCCTCGGTACGTCCGCAGGAGGGGCATTCATCATTAATGATGCCGGAATAGCCGCACAGGGGATCCCGGTCCACGGGATGGTTGATGGAGCCGTAGCCTATGCCCGAGTCCTTCATGACTCTCACAATTTTTTCAAATGCTTCAATGTTGTGGAGAGGATCACCGTCAAGCTCCACATAGGTAATATGCCCGGCATTTGTAAATGCATGATAGGGTGCTTCAATACGGATCTTGTCAAAGGCGCCGATTTCATGATAAACAGGGACATGGAAGCTGTTGGTGTAGTACTCTCTGTCCGTAACTCCCGGCACAGATCCAAAAAGCTTATTATCAAACTTGACAAAGCGCCCGGCAGTACCCTCGGCCGGTGTGGCCAAAAGAGAGAAGTTCATACCGGTTTCATCACTCTTATCCTCCATGCGCTTACGCATATGGCCAATGATTTCAAGGCCCAGCCTCTGACTCTCCGCATCCTCGCCATGATGCTTGCCCACAAGGGCCTTAAGGCACTCTGCAAGACCGATGAAGCCCATGGAAAGGGTGCCGTGCTTGAGGATCTCACGAATTTCATCCTCAGGCCCCAGCTTGTCGGAATCCATCCAAATGCCC
>JAEXPO010000091.1 GCA_023446675.1 Bacillota bacterium
TGGGTCTGGAGAATGAGCCCCAAAAGCGCTTCTCGGCATACTCTGTAGGTATGAAGCAGCGCCTGGGCATTGCGGCGGCCGTGATGCACGAGCCGGAGCTTTTAATACTGGACGAGCCCATAAACGGGCTGGATCCGGTGGGCATTGCTGTTATCCGCGATTACCTCGACCGCCTCAGAACGGAAAGAGGGGTGAGCATTATGCTGTCCAGCCATATCCTGAGTGAAATAGAGCAGCTTGCGGATATTGTCGGAGTTATCCATAAGGGGGAATTGCTGGAGGAGGTGTCCATGGAGGAGCTACACGCAAGAACCCGACAATATGTGGAATTTATCGTATCCGACAGCAATAAAATGTGCCTGCTTTTAAGCGAGGAGCTGAAATTAAGGGATTTCAGCGTCCTTGATAATCATGCCATACGGCTGTACACGGATTTTGAGCTGCGGCCGCGAATAAATGCGCTTTTAGTAAATAACGGTATAGACGTTTTTAAAATGGCTCTGGGTGAAGATAAGCTGGAGGATTATTTCCGGGAGCTCATCGGAGGTGGCGAAATTGGTTAAATTAATGCAATGCGAATTTTTAAAGCTTAAACGTTCAAACATGGCCCTAATCAGCGTCTGCGGCGCGATGGTCACACCCTTTATGATGCTTGTTGCCATAATGAAGGACAGGCTCAACGGACGTCATGTTTTTATTACCTATAAAATGATCTTCTCCCAGGCCAATATGTATATGCTTCTGCTGTTTGGGCTTGTGGTTTATACCGTGTTTGCGGCTTTTCTTTTCAGCAGGGAGTATTCGGATAATACCCTGAAAACCCTTTTAACCGTACCTGTATCCAAAACCTCCCTTTTAATAAGCAAGTTTGGCGTATTAGTGGTTTGGTGCACGCTTTTATCTTCCCTGTCCTGGCTTTTCTGCTTCTTTGTGGGCCTTGGCTGCGGTGCGGAGGAGCTAAGCGGAAACATCCTGGTGCAAAGCCTTTGGGAGTCTGTTTCCGGAACGGTGCTTCTGGTGTTTTTACTTACACCCATGATCTTTTTGAGCCTTCGGACACAGGGCATTATTGTTCCGGTTATTTCATCAGCCGCTATTATGATGCTCAATGCGGCGTTATCCAATGAGGAGCTGGCAGCCCTTTTCCCATGGTCCGCCAGCTTTCTTTTGACGATGGGTACGCTGGATGCTACCGGTTACCCGGCGGGCGTTGCTCTGACCATCATCGCAGCCACTTCGCTTGGGGGCTTTTTGCTCAGTCTTTGGCACTTTAATCGGGTTGACCTGGTTTAAGGCATACCGGTTACCCCTGGAGGAGGCCTGGTAAACTGTTCCAGGTGGACAGAGGCTATGAAAGCCGATATAATTAGGAGCATAATGAACGCTGAATGTAGCGGCGTGTAGCAGGGGGTAAGGGAATGGCAAATCCGGAAAAGAAGAAAGAGAAGAAATACCCTAAGCTGTTTATTTTTCTTAATCTGTTAATCGGCGGCTTTTGCGGTGGTTTCGGTGTCGTCAGCATGATGGAAGCCAACAGTGGCAGCCCATCCCCACCTTCTCTTGTGTTCATGATTGGCACCATACTTCTTTATTGCTTTATTTCTCTCTTTTTGCATATTATCATTCATGAAGGGGGGCATTTGGTTTTCGGACTTCTCAGCGGGTACCGCTTTTGCTCCTTTCGCGTAGGAAGCTTCCTCTTTGTCAGGAAAGACGGCCGCATAAAATTTAAGCTTTTTTCGCTCCTGGGAACGGGCGGCCAGTGTCTTATGCTCCCTCCCCGGAAACCGGTGGAGCAAACGCCCTTTATCCTGTATAATCTGGGGGGCTCTTTGGCCAACCTGATCCTGTCCGGGGCTGCCATTTTGATTCTTGGTCTTGTGGACGAGCCCGGTCTTCTTAATACCTTCATCCTGATTTTTATTATTACCGGTATAGGCACGGCCCTGACAAACGGTATTCCCATGCGGCGGGGACTCGTTGCCAATGACGGCTATAACGCGGCAGTGCTATTGAAAAACAGTACGGCAAGACGGTGCTTTATCAACCAGCTCAATACCATGGGGGCCTTCAGCGAGGGTAAACGCTTAAAGGATATGCCCGACGAGTGGTTTATCCTTCCCGACGATGCGGAAGAATACCGCAACAGCTTGAGCACCGGCCTGGGAGCCATGGCCTGCAGCCGCGCCCTTGATGCCGGGAATTACGAGCTTGCCCGGAAAATAGGAGGGGAGCTGCTGAGCAATAAGGAGGGACTTATAGCCGTACATCGCTTTGGCTTGCAGCTGGAAATGCTTCTTTGTGAGATCCTGGGTGAAAACAGAAAGGAAAAGCGGGAGGAGCTGCAGAGTAAAGAGCTGAGCCGGTTTATTAAGTCGGCGCCTGCCCATATGGACGTTATTAGGCTTCGGTATGCTCATGCGCTTATCAATGAAAAGGATGAGGCCAAGGCGGGGCAGATCATTACTTTTTTTAACAGGGTCACCCGCTTCTATCCCTATGAGGGAGAGCTTGCGGGGATGAGAGAATTTTTTGCTTCCATGAGGGAAATTCATGAAGGGCGTAAGGCCGAGGCTGCACAAACAGAAGATGAGCAGCCTGAACCGGTATTTCTGAACGAGGGTTGATAAAAAGTTGATAAATGTAGGATACTCTTTTATAAACAGATAAAGGAGGCATCTTTATTTTGGGCGGGAGACTGTTAATCGTCGATGACGAGGGCGATATTGTCAGGATGCTGAAGGATTATTTCGAGCTGAACGGCTATGAGGTAATGACGGCATCGGATGGG
>JAEXPO010000152.1 GCA_023446675.1 Bacillota bacterium
CGCATGCATTCCTCCTCTGCCGAAAGCGGTGTTATAAGAACCTATCTGGATATTATCCTTGAAATACCCTGGAATAAGAAGACCGAAGAGAAGATGGATATTGAGCTTGCTCAGAAGATTCTTAACAGGGACCACTCCGGGCTTGAAAAGGTTAAGGAAAGGATATTGGAGTACCTTGCCGTAAGAAAAATGCGCAATGGCCTCCACGGCCCCATAATCTGCCTTGCAGGCCCTCCCGGTGTAGGTAAAACCTCCATTGCCCGTTCCATCGCCGAATCCCTTAATCGCAATTATGTGCGCATGTCCTTAGGCGGCGTTCGGGATGAAGCAGAAATAAGAGGCCACCGCAGAACCTATGTGGGCGCTATGCCGGGCCGTATCATTAATTCCATGCGCCAGGCCGGTTCCTTAAACCCTCTCATCCTTTTGGATGAAATTGATAAAATGTCCAGTGATTACAAGGGCGATCCCTCCTCTGCCATGCTGGAGGTTCTGGACGCGGAGCAGAACAAGGAATTCAGAGATCACTACCTGGAGCTTCCCGTGGATCTGTCCGATGTTCTTTTTATAACAACGGCCAACTACAAGGACGACATCCCCCGGCCCCTCCTGGACCGTATGGAGATTATCGATATCACCGGTTATACGGAGGATGAAAAGAAGGATATCGCCATGAAGCACCTCATTCCCAAGCAGCTGGGACTCCATGGCCTTGAGCCCTCCCAGGTTCGTTTTGATGAAGGCGCTGTCCGTGAAATTATTGTCCACTATACGAGAGAAGCCGGTGTCAGAAGCCTGGAGCGTTCTATGGCTACGGTTCTTCGTAAAGCCGCAAAGCAGCTGGTGCTGGGTGAAAAGAAAAATATCCGCATAACCAGGAATACGGTTAAAAATTACCTTGGCGCAAGGAAGCTATCCTTTGACAAGGCCAACGAGGTGGACGAGGTAGGCATTGTAAGAGGCCTGGCCTGGACCTCCGTCGGCGGCGATACCATGGCCATTGAGGTTAACCTGATGCCCGGAGACGGACATTTGGAGCTTACAGGACAGCTGGGTGACGTTATGAAGGAATCCGCACGTATCGGCAGAAGCTTTGTCCGCTCTGTTGCAAAAGAGCACGGCCTGGATCCGGACTTCCACAAGAAGTACGACATGCATATCCATGTGCCTGAAGGCGCTATTCCCAAGGACGGCCCATCGGCGGGCATTACCATGGCTACGGCTATGATTTCGGCCATATCGGGCATTCCTGCCCGCCGCAATGTGGCTATGACCGGTGAAATTACCCTAAGAGGCCGGGTTCTTCCCATAGGCGGACTTAAGGAAAAGGTTCTTGCAGCCCACCGGGCAGGCATTGATACGGTGCTTATTCCTAAGGACAACAAGAAGGATATTGAGGAAATTCCCGAAAAGATCCGGGAAGCCGTTAGAATGATTCCTGTTTCCCATATGGATGAGGTTATTAAATATGCTCTTGTGAGAAAGCCCGTACCTAAGCCCGAAAGGGTGGATGCTCCCAAGCCGGTGCTCAATAATACGGCTGCGGAGGAAGCGGCTGTGACACTGGAGCACTAAGCAACAGACAATTTTGTCTGCGCAAAAAGTAAAATCTGCGTATTTCCCTGACAGGCTAAATTATCCGGTCTATAAGGAAATAAAAAAGCAGACGGATAGACGTAAGTAAAAGCCGGAAACAGCTTAAAGGGTTGTTTCCGGCTTTTACTTACGTACCAGGGTTAATAGTCTCCCGGCTCGGTTAACCTTTTTTGACAGGCAGAAAATAGTCCAGTATGATTTTTTCGCCCTTTTCAAGAGGAAGAATGTACCTGTCCCGGGTGTAGACATCGCACCAGTAAAAAGAATCGTAATCCACCTGATAGCCCGTTTTTTCAATGGCCTCGGTACAAAGAAAATAGGCGCAGCTTATAATGTCATTAAGATTATCTGCCTCAATCCATATTTTTGCCACCATCCCGGAAGGAATGTCCTTAGCATACAGTGTATCAGGAACAGGCGCATCGGGATTTACAAACCTGCCCACAATATATTGAAAATGCATGTTATCCGAAAACTGGCTCATATAGCCAAGTCCAAAATAGTCATCTATATCCGGGGTAAACCATTTTTCCAGCTCCTGGAGCGTGTCAAAAAGCCCCTCCTTAAAAGCTGTACCCCAGCACTCCTCACCGGCTCTGTCAAAGGATGTGTTTTTCATCCTGCCCACCACCTTGCGGGCATCCCATTGAACGTACTCAATTTTTTTCATTTCCGCAGCCATGATTTTTCCTCCCACCAATCGCATATTTGTGAAGGAAATGCGGGGATAATCCTTGAGCTTGACATGGCCTTTTCGCGCCATAGAAGGCGAAAAGCCGTGGTGCTCCTTAAAAGCCCGCGTAAAGGAGGAATGGGACTGAAAGCCGTATTCCAAAGCAAGGTCAATGACCTTGGCCTCACCCCTTAACAGGGCATAACCGGCTATTGTCAGACGCCGCCGCCGTACATATTCAGAAATGGTAACTCCGGTGATATATACAAAAATACGCTGGAACAGGGGAGCGGGGCTTCCGGCCAGTTTAGAAACAAGACCGTAGTTTACCTCCTCTGAGCCTGTGGCTATTCCCTCCAGGTAGTCCATGACTTCTTCAAAAGCTTTAAAATTATCCATAGAGCATCTCCTCCATGACAAGTATAGCGCTGAGGCCTGACTATTACTTTACAGGAACCGTACAGATTTTGTACAGGAGGTATTTTGTGCTAGCTTAATAAATATCATTCTATACATCCGGCATAGGTATGATATACTTTATTTGCCAGCGTCATCAAGCCCCCTTTAACCGGCTGGATACAGTTATGAGTTTGGCATAATCTATCAGGCGAATTCTTGGAAGAGAGGTTTCAAGGTTATATGATAAAAAGAAAAGTTCTTTTATCCTCATTTTTTATTCTTCTTAGCTTTGCAGCGGCATCGATGATGGGAATTGTCCCTATAAATGCAGAACAGACTGGAAATATGGAAATCAGCTTGAACCGAAGTTCTTATACTTTTGAATTAAATCAGGAGCTCTCAGCCCAGGCGCGTATGCTTTATAAACTGGGATTTATTTCCGAAAGAGATATGGACCTTGAGCAGGAACGAATTTTAACAAGAGTGGATGCAGCAGTGATGCTGGTGAGGATCTTAGGCGGTGAAGCTGAAGTTCAAGCTGCAAGGTATACCCATCCCTTTACGGATGTTCCCTCCTGGGCAAGCAATTATGTGGGTTGGTTATATAAGAAAGGACTGGCTCATGGAATAAGCAAGACGAAATACGGGAGCTGGAATAAGGCGACCCATGAGGAGTTTGTACTTGCACTAACAAGGGCAGCAAAGGGAAATGACGATTGGGAGTCCTATGGTATCGCCACTCAAGAGGAAATGGACCAATGGCAGACCGAAGTGTCGTTTACAAACTGGTCTGCGATAGAACTTCTGACTCGGGCGCTTGTGCTGCCCTTCTCCGGGAATTCTTCCGATTATGAGACCCTTGCACAGCTTCTAAATGATAAGGGGTTATTTACTGAAGCACAGTTATTCGATGCAGCCTGGAATGTGCTTCCTTCAAGCTATAATATCGGTGATGATGAAGGATTCCTGTAC
>JAEXPO010000154.1 GCA_023446675.1 Bacillota bacterium
GGATGTTGTAATAATACGCAAATCGCCGCCTTTTTTAGTAAATTCCCGCAGTTCATCCATGATGAGACGAAGCCCGCTCCATTTAATAAAAGAAACAAGCATATCGATACGGTCAGCAGATACTATTTCCTTTTTAAGTTCCGAATACATCTGCGGCTCGTGAACAGCACCGGTAAACAAGCTGCTTTGAGCGATAGATGTCTCTGGTCTAATGATATTGGCGGCAGTCTTGCCCACAACCAGGTGCGGATCATTCTCCCGCAATAGCGCAAGAAGCTGTTCCGCTCGCTCGTCCACAGACAACGCAGCAAAGTCAGCCTCCTGTGTCATTTGTTCGACTGTGTCGATAATTCGGTTGCTAAGTTCAACCTGGGCAGATAGATCTCCGCCGTTATCAATCACATTATCCAGGCCTTTTTGAACAACATCCGCAATATATTGCGCCAAAACTTTTGACGCCTCTGCTCTATCGATAGGAGCAGTTGCTTGTCGGATTGCCGATATAGCCGACAGCTCGGTGCTTAGCTTACGATTGATGACTTGTTCGTAAAGACCGGGATGAAGCATAAAACACCTCAATTTATTTCGTAATAGATGCCAGATTAATTCTTTCTATACCACAAATAACGGTTCCTTCAATGGCAACTTAATTCTTTTGTATTAATCGCATCCACAGGTTACGTTGCATTCTTTAGGATTTCATCATCTTTTCCTAGATTATCCAGTCCTGGTATACAGTTCGAGCACAGAGCACCTTCAATGACGTGGGGTGACCTCCCATTTTTTTGCCTGTTCAGAGATTGAACCATACTCCACAGTATGTATCCCATGATGATATCCAAAAACAGCCCTACAATCTCGTGAGGCTAAACATTTTGTCCAGTTGGCGGCCATCCAAACGGCACGGGCCCTTGTAGCCTTGTATGACTGTTTTTCGGCCACTTTGTTGATTATTGGTAATGTAGTTAAGTATATACCGTTTGACGAATAAACGCAATTTAGAAGTGGGAATTCTGACCAGTAACAACCTTTGCAGTACCGGAGCGCCGCCCCTTTGGAAACGATGACCGGCATGGAATCAACCAGCAGATCTGCATTGAAAACGCTATGGGTAAAAAACACAAAAATCAGTTCGCCTGCTAAAGTTTCAAACATAGGGGCCAACTCACAGAGTCTCCTATTAAAAGCCTGTTAGCTTGGCAGCTCGGGGTACCAATCCAGAAGATACCTTCTAGTGTAATGGTAAATTGCCTTTACTTCAGACTGCCGCAGCATTAAATCCCCATAGTAAACAGTGATAATTTCCACACCAGAAAATTGGGGACGTCAGTTATTGCTTGGATGTTGAGCTTTAACTTGTAATACGCTATTATAGTACTTACAAACGGTACAGTATAGCGTGACAAGATCATTCTTCCACGTAATTGCATATTCAACGCCTGTGCTATTTGTCCTTTTTGTAGTATTGGGAAGATAATTCTTGTGCTCAGCTATTGACTCACATTATTAATTGTTTGGTGATCTACCTCCCTCCGCACCTTTGGGGGACTGGGTATAAAAAGAGGACTTTTACATGAGAGAAGAAAGATTTAAAATTGATAGCATTCCTGCTATATTATATGGCTATCCGCGCGACCGCCTGTACCTTTTTGTTCACGGCAAATGCGGCTGCAAAGAAGAGGGCGCGGCCTTCGCGGAAATTGTGTGTTCCAAAGGCTGGCAGGTCCTTGCCATTGACCTGCCCGAGCATGGGGAGCGTCAGGGTGGTGAGCCTGGCTTCGATCCTTGGCATGTTGTACCGGATCTGTGCTCCGTGCTGGCTTACGCTCGGCGGCAGTGGTGTCCTATCGCTCTTAGGGCTACCAGCATTGGTGCATGGTTTTCTATGCAGGCCTTTGCCGGGGAGACGTTGGAAAAGGCCCTGTTTGCCTCCCCTGTACTGGACATGGAACAGCTTATTCGCAATATGATGCTCTGGGCTGGGGTGGATGAGAAGCATCTTCAAGCCGAGCAGGAGATTGCCGCTGACTTTGGTGAAACCCTGTCCTGGCGCTACCTCCAATATGCCAAAGAACATTTCGTTACCGCCTGGAATATAAGCACAGCCATCCTTTATCCGGGCAGGGATAACCTTACCAGCCGAGCCACAGTGGATGAATTTGTCCGTCGCTTCGGCTGCTGCCTGACCATCATGGAGGATGGCGAGCATTGGTTCCACACTTCGGAGCAGTTGGCAGTTTTGCGTAATTGGGAGGAGGCAAACACATGACAGAATTGGAACGGGCAGAAGCTTTAAAGGTGGTGACCTCGGTCATCGCGCGTTGTGAGCGGGCACAGCCTAAGTTTGTCCCTGGAACCTCGCAGCACACGTTGCTCAAAAACCGCATTCAGGCCTTGAAAATCGCGCAGGCCTTGCTGGTCGAAAGTGGTGCAGAGTTATATTCTTCACAGGATCTATCTGCCGCTCTGGAGCCGCTGTTGTCGATAATCCGAAAATGTGAAAAGGCCCAGTATAAATATGAGCCGGAAAGCGGGCAATATGGACGCTTTAACGGAATAATCCGGGCTGTAGAGTTATCCCGGACATTAATTGAAAACGAGCTGCACAGGAGGCCGTTGTGATTCAGAAAATTATTCGGGATACTGCATTTCTTTCCCAAAGGGAGAGGCTGCCACTCTGGCTGATCTGCCTGCAGCACAGGATTTATTGGAACCAGACTCACTTCAGGACCTTCATCGGTTGGACGGCCCAGATAATGCAGCAGGATATTGACCACTGCAAGGGTATTGTTATTTGGGAAGAAGCCACTTCTATGGCTTAATGATACTCTCCTCCATCGGGTGAGACTTATTTACACAATTACTGCTGAATACTGCGGAGGACTTTATGCGGTTATGGACGATACAGCCGGAAACGTTTTATGAAAAGTTACAGTCAGATAAGATACTTCACTGTGTTCCGGAACAATCCGAATTGATTACAGAATATGGCTTTGGGCCTGCATATGGCTGGATGGCCGAGCAAATGTGCAGGCGAATCGGACCGCCGCCGCAGGGCGTTCGATATCCAATATGGGCATGGCATACGGTAGAATGGAAACATGCACAACCGGATTTGCGGCGCGGTGAATTCCGAAGATATAAATCTCCTCATGTGTGCTTGGAGATTGAGGTTACCGATAAAGATGTCCTTTTAAGCAACGAGGATATGTGGCACATCGTACTTAATGATGGGTATTATGGTAATGCTTGCAACGACGAAGATTATGAGGTTGAAGAAAAGTGGTTTGACAGTCTGCCTGCACAAGAGCAGACAGCCGTGAAGCAACAATCCTGGCAGAAAGTATTTGATGTGTTCCCCCCACGGGAAAGCGAATGGAATTGTCATGGAAAATACGTTCAAGCAACCTTCTGGGAGCTTCGCCTGGATCAGGTGAAAGCAGTGCGACACTTAGCCAAAAAATCGCTCTGAAACCGCACCACATCTTTTTATATACATAATCCACTGTTCTTACCGGCTCAGAATCAGGCACATTGAATTTAATTTTTTCTCTAATCCGCAATCCGCCCGGGTTGCAGCTTCACATAGACTCTAAACAGGGCTGATTTACTCCTGCTTGAATCTTTCAAAGCTCTTAAAACGGGTTCCCTGAAAAGTGAGATTGCCTTTGTCCCCTTCTGCCATATAACCGAATTCACCGGACGGAACATTCAGCTCCAGCCGCTCTCCGTTATCAAACTCAAAGGTGGCATAATAACTGGTACTGCTGCTGGAATGATGCATATCGCCATGATGATTATTATGGTGATGATGGCTGGTATGTCCTCTTTTTGCAACAACAGTCGCCGGGATTCGAAGGATGGGCGAATGATTGTTTTTATTCCAGGTAGAGAATCCTTTAACAGCAGCAAAAATAAAGGTGCCGATAACGATGATAAAAACGATGGCGAAAAAAAAGGGAAACAGATTAAAAAAGCTGAAAGTATTCATGCCGGAAAACGGGGTTGAATTATACATGCCAGTCACTCCATACAACTCTTTTTCAGGGTCGGCCGCCGAATCCTGTTAATTCCGGCTTACCTTAACCGCTGATTTTACAACCTTATACCAGTATAACCCCTTGTATCCTAAAAAGCCACCCGGCATTTAATCAACCGCTGGATGGCTCCCCCCTTTTCAACTGGATTTGCTTACGCAAATGGATAAAAATAAGAACGGGAAGGCTAATACTTTCCCTCCCGTTTATTTTTACTCAGGACTTATTTGTGTGGCTTTAATCATAACGGCATTATTTTTTTGCCGAACTCGTTATTCACAATCTGAGCAAGGCTATTGTATATGGCCGAGGCTCCGCAGAAAATGCCGACCCATCCTGCAAGCAGCTTAATACCTGCCACGCCGGTAAAATCACCAAGGGCAAGAAGGAAGAACAGAAGGGTAAGTGAAAGGAACACGACCTGTGTGGCGCGATTGTGCTTTAAAGTACCAATAAACATGAATGCGGTGAAGATACCCCAAAGCAGCAGATAAAAACCCATGCTGGTTTCGTCGGCTGCCTCCACCTTTCCCAGGGGGTTTGTCCAAATGTAGATAAGGGACCACCAGAAAAAGCCATAGGCTGTGAAGGCAGTTGCGCCGAAAGTGTTATTTTTCTTAAACTCCATGATACCTGCAATAATCTGAGCCGCACCGCCCAATGCAAAGCCCATGCTCACAATAACCACGGAAAGAGGTATAATACCTGCATTGTGCAAATTGAGAAGCACCGTAGTCATACCGAAGCCTAAAAGGCCTAGTGGAGCGGGGTTTGCAATACCTGACTGTTCTTTCTCTGTTGCCATAAAATCCTCCGTAAATCGTTCTGATTTGCACACCTTGAAATCCTTCAAACAGCAGCAATCCGAAGAATAATAACATAGAAAAAAACACATTTCAATAGGATTTATTCTACTTCAAATCCTAATTGGGTTTAATTTGGTTTAATTGAGGTCTGGAGTAAAAAATAATGGTAAATATTTCAGGTTCTTTTAAGGTTCGGTTGTTATACTG
>JAEXPO010000483.1 GCA_023446675.1 Bacillota bacterium
CCTCCTCAAGGGTCCGTGCCCTGCCGTCATCAAGACCGAAGCGCAGCCTGAGCACCTTTTCCTCACGGGGTGTAAGTGTATCCAGCACGTCAATGAGCTGTTCCTTCAAGAGGGTAAACGCTGCCGATTCCGCAGGAGCGGGAGCATCGTCGTCAGGGATGAAATCGCCCAGATGGCTGTCTTCCTCTTCACCGATAGGTGTTTCAAGAGAAACCGGTTCCTGGGAAATTTTCATAATGTCCCGTACCTTATCCTCGGACATACCCATTTCCTTGGCGATTTCATCAGGAGTAGGATCTCTGCCCAATTCCTGCAAAAGCTGCCTGGAAACACGAATAAGCTTATTAATGGTTTCAACCATATGCACAGGAATACGAATGGTTCTGGCCTGGTCCGCAATAGCACGGGTAATGGCCTGACGAATCCACCAGGTTGCATAGGTGCTGAACTTATAGCCTTTACGGTAATCAAATTTTTCAACGGCCTTAATTAAGCCCAGATTACCTTCCTGAATAAGATCCAGGAAAAGCATGCCTCTTCCCACATAACGCTTGGCAATACTGACAACAAGCCTTAGGTTGGCTTCCGCAAGGCGTTTTTTAGATTCCTCGCTGCCCTCCTCCATTCTCTTAGCCAGCTCAATTTCGTCGTCGCTGGAAAGGAGGGGCACCTTGCCAATTTCCTTCAGGTACATTCTTACAGGGTCGTCAATGCTGATACCCTCAGGAATGGATATATCAATATCCTCTTCTTCCACATCAAGGAATTGAAGATCGTCAAACTCTTCTTCAATATTATCCGCAACAATCTCTACACCCATTTTTTCAAGGGCTTCGTAGATTTTTTCTATCTGATCCGGCGTAATATCGACACGCTCAAAGGCATCCTCAATTTCACGGTAGGTGAGCAATCCCTTTTCGCGGCCTTCTTCAGCCAGCTCTCTTATTATAATTTTTGGATCCTTGCCCCCTTCTTTTGCAGCGGGCAGACCTTTATCCTTCCCGTCGTTTAACCCCTTTTCTCCCCCTGAAGCACTGCCGTCGCCTTTGCCGGGCAAATCCTTAGCTGATAATTCCGTACGTCTGACCATAAGGACTTCGGAATCCAGATCTTCAATTTTTATTTCTCCCGGTTTTTTGGGTTTTGCAGACGCCCCCATATTCTTTCTGTTCATATCCGTCATGTTCTATTTCTCCACTCCTCGGTAAGTTTGCTCACTTATTCATGACATTCGTTTTAATTCGGCAATGCGCTCGGAACGTTTTCCGAATTCAATGCCCAGCTCCTGACGTTTTTTCCCATCCTGCTCGTTCTTTATACGCTCAATGGTTTCCTTCTGAAGATCCTCAAGAGTAAAAAGCTCCAATTTGTTTAAAATTTGGCCGATTGCCTTACCCGAATCCTCAAAATCACACTTTGTCTCTGCTATTCTCACCAAATGAGCCGCAGAATACATATCGGTTTCATTTAAAAGATCTACCAGCATGCAGGGTTTTCCCTCATTAAGCCTGCTGTAAAGCTTTTCGGCAGCCTGAGCAGCCTTTTCATCCTTAAACCTGTTGAGAGCATAACGTTGGGCTACGGTTTTAAACAGTCGGTTTTCATGACATAACAGAACAATAAGCATGTATTCCAATTCGCTGTAGCGTGTATCCGACGAAATAGAAGGCTGGCCATCCTGAGCCTGGGATTTGAAATCCCGCATAGGGCGGCTTGTCCCTCCACTCTTGCTGTTCATTCGAATACGTCTGGCAATTTCATTCTGCAGCGATTGCAGTGAAATGCCATACTCCTCAGCATAATTTTGAGCATATATCTCACGTTCAATGTTGTTTTCATGTCCTGCCAAAATATCGGCAATACTGTTCAGCAGCTTTAGTTTGTCATCAACGGTGTCCAGATTATGCACGTTCTTTTCAACTTTTATTTTGTAGTCCAGCAGGGATATTGCCCTATCAACAAGTATTTTAAACTTTTCCGGGCTATTATTCCGGATAAACTCGTCGGGATCTTTTCCCTCGGGTATTTGAAGCACTCGCGCAGGACATCCCGCTTCTTCTAAAATTTCCAGTCCCCTCATGGTAGCAGCCTGTCCGGCGGAATCGGAATCGTAGCTGACAATAACTTCTTTTGCGTATTTTTTAAGCAGCCATGCCTGCATTTGGGTTAGCGCTGTTCCCAACGAGGCTACCGTATTGGTAAACCCTGCCTGGTGCAGCGATATAACATCCATGTAACCTTCTACAATCAACAGTTCCTTGGCCGGGCTCAGCCTGGCAAAATTCAGTGCATAGAGCTCACGGCTTTTATTGTAGACAATGGTATCCGGTGAATTCATGTACTTGGGCTGATCATTCCCCAGCACACGGCCTCCGAATCCAATAATATTACCCCGGATATCAAAAATAGGAAACATTAGCCTGTTTCTGAATCGGTCAACCAAATCCCCCTTTTTCCCTTTTAACGCCAACCCGGACTCTAAGAGCAGCTCTTCTGATACCCCTTTTTTCATCAGATATCGGGATAGCTCATCCCACCCCGGCGGGGATAAGCCCAAACCAAACTGCCGAATGGTCTTTTCCATTAACCCGCGCCGCCTGAGATAGGCTTGCCCTTCGTAACCGGTTTTACCCGCCAGATTGGTGAAAAAAAATCGTGCTGCCTCTTTGTTGAGTTCCAAAACAATCTTCTTTCTTTCAGACCGTTCCTTTTCCCCTTTATCCTCCGGCTCCGGCAGAGTTATTCCCGACCTATCCGCAAGAAAACGAAGCGCTTCCGGGAAATCCAGATGCTCAATGGACATTACAAATTGAAAAACACTGCCGCCTTTGTTGCAACCGAAACAATAAAAAAACTGCTTTCCTGGTTCGACACTGAAGGAAGGCGT
>JAEXPO010000174.1 GCA_023446675.1 Bacillota bacterium
ACCCTCCGCTGAGCCTTTCCTTCAGCTCCTGATCCTTCTTTTCCACTGCCAGTGCCATTTTTTCCTTGTACTCATGCATTTTCTGCCTTAGATAAGGATAAGCGCCTCCCATGATTTGAACAGCCAGAAGAGCGGCATTTTCACTGCCGTTGATGGCTACGGTAGCCACAGGGATGCCCGCAGGCATTTGAACAATGGATAAAAGGGAGTCCAGTCCGTCCATTGTGGAGGATTTAATAGGAACTCCGATTACCGGAAGGCAGGTAAATGCAGCCAGTACCCCAGGCAAATGGGCAGCCTTGCCCGCAGCGGCAATAATGACGTCAACGCCTTCGCTTTCTGCGTTTCTGGCAAGATCAGCCGCTCTTTCCGGAGTACGGTGGGCGGAACATACCGAGACCTCTACCTGAACATCGAAGGATTTTAATACTTTCAGGGTGCTTTCAAGAACCGGAAAATCCGAATCGCTCCCCATAACCAGTGAAACCTTTGGTTGTTTCAACATGCCAAGACCCATTCCTTTCCACGGCATAACGTCAAGCTGCTTTAAGCTTGACTAAAAAGAATTACGTACTTTCTCCATGCAGCAAAATCATGAGAAATACAAAACGGGCTGGATGCGCCAACCCATTTATGATTTTGCTGCAAGTTCAAGTCCGTTTTTAACTCAAAATACTATGCAATACTATAGTATAAAAAACGTTCTGCCTTGTCAATGCAACACCTTTACCAAAAACTTGCGTACCATATGATCCGGATTATATGAAAGTTTCGATTTGCGAAGGCCCTCCATGCCCATATCCTCTTCACGGTTAATCCACTTCATACCCTGCCAGTCCCTGTCCAGAAACTCCTTGTTTATAAGCGTGTAAATTCCGTGAATTTCCGCATTGCCCTTCTCGATCCGAATAACCACCGTCTCGCTGTTAAGCTTTTCGCCTACGGTAAAAGCCTCAAACTTTCCGTCAATGCGGATAAGGGCGCCCTTTACCGGGAAATTGCTCCAATTCCTGGCCAGCTCGCAAAAAGCAACTCTTTCGCTGTTGTCGGGATGAGCCACATCCTTTTCGTGTACATCGCTCCAGCTTTCCATAATCCGCCGGCATTCATGAAGGTTTTCCTCGGTTACCGGCACGTATTCAAAGCTTTCATACCTGCGCATAAACTGGCTGATATGGTTGCGCTTGCTGCTGTATTTTCGTCCCGCCAAACGAGCTAAATCCTCGTATTGGTAGACATAATCGGCGATGGAATCCAGGTTTTCGCACTGGGCCCGCTCGCCGTATATTTCTTCAAGCACATGGGCCTTTTCTTCCTCCACCCTTCCGTAAACCAGTTCTGTCCCCTGCTCCTTAAAGTATGCTTCTATACGATCCAACGCGGCTTTCAGACCCGCTTTATCGCATTTTCCATCCAGGGGCATGGGGAAAAAGGCAAAAGGGGAATGGGTGCGTGAGAAGGAAACCATACAAATATAATTTCCTTCCACGGTGTAGCGAAGGCCGTAATCCTTGCGCCACATAAAGAGGTAAGTAAAGGTCAGCTCGGAGGACACCGGTTCACCCAAGGCAAATGCCTTTTCAAACAGGCCCTGATCCTCCAGCGTGATTTCCCTGAAATCATTATCCATTAAAAAAATCGGCCTCCCGTCTTAATCACCGAAGCTAACCCCTGTATTTCGCGCAATGCTGACCAGCTCACCGTCCACAGGTACGCTTTTAACCTTACCGGCAACCTCTGAAAGGGGGACGGGCTTCGTCTCCTGATTTTTAATACACACCATTTTATTATAATCCCCTCTGGCAGCCATATTAACCGCTTCAACACCCAGGCGGGTGGATAGAATACGATCATAGGAGCTGGGCTCGCCGCCGCGCTGGAGATAGCCCAGAACCATGACCCTCACCTCAAGCTGTGTCAGCTTTTCAAGCTCTACGGCAATCTGGCTTCCTACACCGTTGAAAATTTGCTTTTCATCCTTAAAATCAATATGCTTTGTGCTTTGCTTGGATCCGTCTTTCTTGCAGCTGTCCGCAACACAGAGGATGCTGAAGCTCTTGCCGGAATTCTTTCTTTCCAGAATGTGACGGGCCACGGAATGAATGTCATAAGGAATTTCCGGAATGAGAATGATATCGGCACCGCCTGCAATGCCTGACTCCAGTGCCACCCAGCCCGTTCTTCTTCCCATAACCTCCACAATCATTACCCGGTGATGTGACTCCGCAGTGGAATGGAGCTTGTCAATTGCCTGTGTCGCCGTGTTAACAGCCGTCATAAATCCAAAATTAACATCGGAGCCAGGAACCTCATTTTCGATGGTACGGGGTATGGCAACAATGTTTATTCCCTGCTTTGAAAGCTTTTCTGCAACCCACATGGTGTTGATGCCTCCAATAATGATAAGGCCTTCAATATCGTGCATCTTAATATTTTCGGCAATTCTGCCGCTTAAATCCTTTACCTGCTTTTCGCCATCGTGATCCGTAACCACTTCAAAGGGATTGTAGCTGTTGGTGGTGCCTAAAATGGTTCCTCCCTGATCCAGAAGTCCTGAAACATCCTCCAGCCCCAGTTTTATAAACCGATTGGTAACAAGCCCTTTATAACCGTCCTTAAAGCCTATAACCTCATAGCCGTAAATGTTAATCGCTGTTTTAACAACTGCCCGGATAGCTGCGTTCAAGCCGGGGCAGTCGCCGCCTCCTGTTAGTATGCCAAGTCTTTTTCTGCTGATGCTCATGTTTTCTCGCCTTTCTCATTTATTTCCGATTTTAAAACGTCATTTGTTGTTGATATTTTCTTTCTATTGTAAGCATTTTCACCCTATTACTAATATTTCTATCTCATTTCCTATTCTGCCGAAGGTATTTGCCCTTCCATAAGCATTCCTTTAAAACTCTTTTGTCTCAGTGCCTCATATAAAACAATGGCCACTGAATTGGAGAGGTTTAATGAACGTATTGTATCCAGCATGGGAATTCGAATGCACCGTGAATAATTGGCCTTTAAAAGCTCTTCAGGGAGCCCCTTTGTTTCTTTGCCGAAAAAGATAAAGCAATTATCGGGATACTCCACCTCCGTATAAACCTTAGCGGATTTTGTGGAGGAAAAAAGGAAAAACCCCTGCTCATTTTTTTTGAAGAAATGCTCAAGGGAGTCGTAATACTCCATTTGCAGTTTATCCCAATAATCCAGTCCGGCTCTTTTCAGATAGCGATCCGAAATAGAAAAGCCCAGAGGGCCTACCAGATGCAATACTGAACCTGTCGCCGCACAGGTACGGGACACATTCCCCGTATTCTGCGGTATCTCAGGTTCCACCAGAACAATATTCATTGCCATGTTAAAAACTCCTGCATTTAAAAACTGCTTCACTGGAATAATCAAGCGTTATATTTAATTATACTTTATTCTTTTATTTTTCTTCAAGAGATACATCAAGAATGAGCTTAACATCTTCTTTAAGCTCTAGAGGCACGCAAATGGTCTTCATATGTGCCGGGGATATCATCATATTATCTCCCATAAGGAGGGACGGCGGCGTAATTTCTATGCCCATGCCTCTGCCTGCAAGCAATGTAGCAGTGTTTCCCATTATCATGTTTCCCAATTCGGCAAGAGCACTCTTAGCCAAATCGTCCAGCTGGGTTACGGCCATACCGCCCATCATGGCAGAAGCAACGCCCATGGCCGACTCTCGTGTCATAGAAATAATTACCTGGCCTCTTATTTTGCCTGTTAAACCAACTAATACGGCAACACAGTCACTTCCAAAGGGGGCTTTTCTTAAGTATACCTGTCCCAGTTTCGGCTTATCTCCCGTCATCATGCTAAGTACCGACTGGCTTGCTTCAATAAACGGATTTATGTATTCTACGTTCATGGGTCAACTCCTATATGCAAACTGGCTTGATACACCGCCCCAGGATGAATTACACCCCTGGATCCGCTGAAGAACTATGGTCATCAAACGTACGCTATTTATTTTACCATAAAATGAAATATAATCACAAAGATCTTACAAAAAAATTTACGGTATTTGTCGCATTGCGTCGTTCCAGGGCAAAAAGAGGCCGTAAACAAGTAGCCGGTTTAGGTTCTGCGGTATTCAAGTATGCTGCGCAGGATATTCTTGCGGATGCGAATAGCCTTTTCAGGACAAAACTCGTGGCAGCACAGACAGGAAATACACCGGCTGTAGTCAATGACAACCTTTTTATCCTGTCCCATTTTAATGGTATGAGGCGGACATACCTGAATGCATTTTCCGCAGGCTATGCATTTTTCATAGCGTATTTCCGGTTTTGGCTTTGTCTGCTTGCCCAGAAAGCCCAGCAGCTTACCTCTTACCCCCCGGCTGTGCTTTACCCTTTCAAGTGAAGGCACATCAAAGC
>JAEXPO010000208.1 GCA_023446675.1 Bacillota bacterium
GTTCTGCATAGGTATACCCTGAGAACGGAAGCCATTGCGTCAAAAAGCGCCTGAAAATATTTTGAATGGATTCTCTGAAATGTCCTTCACTCTCAAAAATAACCCATGTAGCTGCCGGTATTTCGTATTCGAACATTCCTGTCGGTATGGATTGATCTGTGGCAACCGCGATATAATAATAAATTTCATCAGGACTTTGGTAAGCAGTGACTCCCAACACTATCCCCGGATTTTGATTCGACAATTTGCAGATTTCTGTGAATTGTCCATTTTGCAGTGTTTGGTTCCAAAAAGGCGGAACCAGTTTCTTATTTTCTTCCATATCCTCTGTTAATGGAATGCGGATACCGACAATCCGCATTGACTCCTTATCTTCCACTCGATATGGCATAGCTTCACCTCCTGTGACACTTACTTGAAATTTAATAGGGGGATACGCATGAAGCACACTCCCTTGGGACTTTGCACAAGCGGGAGAAATCCCATGAACACTCTGAAACGCACGGTTAAAGGAGGTTGGGGAAGTGTATCCATATTTCAGTGCAACATCCAGTACCTTTGTATCTGTTGATTGCAGTTCAAAGGCGGCTTGTGTCATTCTTCGGCGGCGGATATATTCGGAAAGCGGGATACCAGCCACATAGGTAAACATCCGCTGAAAATAATAGGGCGAACAGCATGCTGTTTTCGCCGCTTCCTTGCAGGAAATCTCATTATCCAGGTTATTTTCGATATATTCAATCGCACTGCTTAATTTTTTTAACCACTCCATTTCTTCACCTCCTTGTAAAAATCATACTATCCTAAGTCAATTTATTCCTCGCTTTTTGTGTCCTCTTTTGTAAACTTAATAAGCAAATTCCTTTTAATCGTAAAGACCCGGCTGCTGCTTTTGGCAGAAAATACGGAGGTGTCTTATGCTGCACATTGTGGTCTGTGATGACAATACTAACGAGCTGTCAAATAAGGTACAGCTTATAGATTTATATAGGACATCAAAAAATTTTAGCTGCGAACGCTTATACGACAATTGACCAGCTGCTTACTTTTTGCGCTTTTTTCCACATAGACGCATAGATGCCGCCTGACTCCATCAAGGTTTCGTGTGTGCCTGTTTCGGCAATTTGTCCATTTGCACCTAATACTATAATCTGATTGGCGCTTTGAATGGTAGACAGCTTGTGGGCAATGATAAACACGGTTTTGCTCTGAACCAGAGCGTCAATTGCCTCTTGAATAAGCACCTCATTTTCAGGGTCAATGTTTGCAGTCACTTCATCCAGCAAAACAATAGGAGCATCTTTCAGGAGTGCACGGGCAATAGAGATACGCTGCCGTTCCCCGCCGGACAGCGTTGAGCCTCCTTCTCCGACAACCGTATCGTAGCCTTGCGGCAATGCCGATATAAAGTCATGGCATCGGGCCTTTTTTGCCACTTCAATAATCTGCTCTTTATTAGCATCCGGATTACCAAGGTGAATATTGTTATAAATCGTATCGTGGAACAGATATGCTTTTTGGAAAACCACACTGATGTTCTCCATGAGGCTGGGACAGGACATCCGGCGGATATCCTTGCCGCCAATGAAAACGGTGCCGCCATCAACATCCCAAAAACGCGCTATTAAGCTGAGAATGGTGCTTTTTTCGCTTCCCGATGCGCCTACAATCGCTGTCATGGTATGCTCCGGCGCTGTAAAGCTGATGCCGCGAAGGACCGGCCGGTGATCATAGGAAAAGCTGACCTCCTCAAACCGAACATCATAGGAGGTTAACTTAATATCCTCACTTTTACTGTCCAGAACTGTGGCCTCCATCAAACCTTCCATACGGTCAAGGCAGGTGTTCATCAGGCGAATAATAGCGGATACCACGCCCAGCAGCTCCAGCGGCACATAGAACGCGAAGATCATGATAATAAAGATGAGGGCGGTGGACAGTGTAATCTCCATCGCTAAAAGAAGATGCACCGCTAATACCAGAATGATCGTAGTGCAGATATGAAAGCAAGCGAAATAGAGGGTAGCCCACGGCAACCCTTTCATTTCAAAATTGTAGGATACTCTCTCCAAATGTGAAAGATTATCTTTCAACCGCTCTTCCTGTTTGCCTGCCATGCCAAAGGCCTTGATAACAAAAAGACCCTGCAGATACTCCAGCATGATACCGGAGGTTTTTGCGTGTGCCTCCTGTCGCTCGGGGGCGCATTTTTTCAGTATTTTTTGCATATGCCGGTTAATCAGCCATGCCGCGGGATAGGCAATCCAGGAGCAGAGGGCGATTCTCCAATCAATCCAGAACAGTCCGACAAACATCAATATCGCGCTTGCGAATGCCCCGATGACCTTTGAAAGAAATGACATCGCATAACCCTCAACAAAAACCAAATCATTATTGACAACGGAGGATATGTCCCCCGCATCCGTGCTGTTAAAAAATCCCATTGGCAGGCGGCTCAGCTTTGTACCCAGAGAAAGACGGGCATTGCAAATAATCTCATACCCCGTGCCGCTTTGCAGCGTGTATTCCATCAGCTTAAATCCGAAACGCAGTATGATCGATGCAATGAGTATGCCTGTAATCAGAATGAGTCTTTTCATAGAAAAAGATTTTTCCATAAGCCATAACAGGCTCAGATAGATACAGAACATGGAGGCTGCCATCATGGCATTTTCCAGGAACCCTGCAGCAAAGGACAGATACAGCCTGCCGCGGGATTTTCCGGCCATATTTATAATACGCTTTATGGTTTTCAGCATGATTCCACCTCCAAACCGCCAAGCTGCCAGTTTTCCGTTTTTGCATAGGCGGTGTACAGTTTTTTGTAAGCCGGGCTTTTCTTAATCAGCTCTGCATGGATTCCGGCGCTTTCAATCTGTCCTTTATTCACGACTACGATTTTGTCAAAGCCCATAATCGTGCGGATGCGGTGGGCAATGACGATCAGGGTCTTGCCTTTGACCAGCTCGCCCAAGGCGTCCTGTATCTCTTCCTCAGAGTCAGGATCGATGCTTGCAGTCGCCTCGTCCAGCAGTAAAACCGGAGCGTTTTTGAGAATTGCCCTGGCGATGCAAATACGCTGGCGTTCCCCGCCGGAAAGACGGCTTCCCGCGCTTCCCGCAAGGGTTTGATAGCCCTTCTGTGTTTTCATGATAAAGTCATGACACCTTGCCCTTTTCGCAGCCTCCATCACTTCTTTAAAAGCTGCGTCCGGTTTCCCGACGCGGATGTTATCTTCAAGGGATATATTGAAAAGAAAGGTATCCTGAAACACAAAGCTGATTCGCGACATGAGAATGTCGGGCGCAAGATCGCGGATATCAACACCTCCCAGCAGGATGCTGC
>JAEXPO010000237.1 GCA_023446675.1 Bacillota bacterium
AGGAAATGGTGTCCACCGATCCCCAGACCATAACGGGAGATTTTACTCACAACCTGGTTTCAAAGGCCGCCTTTGCCAGAGTGAAGGATAAGCCCTTTGTCATTACCGAATGGAATGTGTGCTATCCCACCCGCTTCCGTTCCGATGTTATGCTAATGCTGTCGGCCTACGCCGCCCTTCAGGACTGGGACGGGCTCATACTTTTTTCTTATTCCCATTTTGCTGATAAAAGGGTTCTCGAGAGCACCAGAATGTGGGGCTTTTTCAACTCCTTCAACGATCCTGCGGTTTGGGGACTGGCGGGGGCCGCCGCGTCCCTTTTCAGAAAAGGACTGGTGACGCAAGGAAAGGCCCTGGTTGAAATCGGTTATTCACCCTTGGATCAGGTTTCCACTGCACCGGGCTATCGGGTGCCCTTTGGGAGCCTGCCCTTTATCAGCCGGGTCCAGGCTGTTTTCCCTGAAAACGGCAGGTATTCTGGAGAGGCCGACGCGGTTGTAAGCTCGGGCTACACCCCTACCGGCAACTATCTTGGAGCTAAGCACAGCCTGGTTTACTCCCGTTCGCCTTATGGCGATCCTTACGGCAAGGAAAAGATGCTTGAAGCCTTCTTGAATATCCACCGGGGAGAGGATGGAGAGGCTCTGTCCGACAGCCTTGGAAACCCGGTGGGCAGTGTGGGATCACGGCGGGCCGTAGTTGAGGACGGCCAGGTGATGGATGCCCAAACCTCCAATTTTGCCGTCATACTGGATGCCTGCCTGAAAAAATGGGGAGTTATTGGGCAGGATAAGGGCTTCCACAAGCCCGGCGCCTTTGTTTCCGACACAGGAGAGCTTGCATTTAATTACAGCCAGGGGCTTTTTACCCTGGATACACAAAAAGCGGCGGCCTTTGCAGGCCGTATTCCAAACGGAGCCATCCACTTTGGCGGCTTCCATCTTGAGACGGAGAAAGAAAAAAGTGCGCTGGTGATTTTGGCCATGGACGAAAAGGCTCTGGCGGATTCGGAGCACCTGTACCTGACTGCTGTCGGGGCCTGCGCCAACGAGGGGATGATCTGGGACGGGGATATCCTGGTGAGCGAGGGAGACGGCCCCATCGTTGTAGATTCACTTACCGGAACCCTTTTTGTACCTTCACAAAGAAAGACGTGCCTGGCCTATGCTCTAAGCCCCACAGGCGAAAGGCTTGCTCCTCTTGAGGTGAAGTCGGCGGAAGATGGTTTCAGCGTCTTAATACCGGAAGCGCCTGCCGCCATTTACTATGAACTGGTTATCAATTGAGAAAGTTTTTAAAGTTTCAACGCCGTCTGCCGGACTCTTTGAGTCCGGCTTGCTTTTTTTATAAGGCGTATGAGTACCTTAAAGCTGATAAGCGCCGGCCAGAACCCAATTATTTCACCGGTGCCGCTATCCTTTGGGGTGCGGGCAAAGCCCGCTTTCGGGGTGTATTATGCCGGAAAAGTATAGCCCACAGCGTAATTGTAGAGTTGAAGGAAATAGGTTTCAGGCTTATTCTTTTTATGTAAAACTTTCCATTCTTTTTATGCATTTCCGGACGCAGCACATTCAAAATAATTCACATTGAAGCAGACGATTGACTTCATCAAATACCGTTTAGTGGAAGTAATGAATTTGGTTTTGTTTTATTCATCCGTAAACGTGACTGGAGGCCAATCATGGGAAAAAGAAAAAAACGTAAAAAACCACTTCTTCCTTTACTAATCCTGCTTTGTCTTGCCTTCGGGCTCATCCTCTTTTTTATTTTGCAGGCAGAGGCCCCTGTTGCCAGAATTAATGGAGAGGCCCTCACACAAAAGGAATTTCTGCGCCAGCTCAGGCTTGAACGCACGGAAACCGTGACGTATTTTTATGAAAAATACGGAGCCACGGAAGATGAAAGCTTCTGGGACAGGCCGTTCCAGGAAGGAACCCCGGCGGAATATGCCCGGCAAAGGGCCTTAAAGCAGCTTGTGTCCATTAAGGTTCAGCAGCTTCTGGCAAAGGAGTATCAGCTTCTGGAGGATCTGTCCTATCAGCGCTTTCTGAAGGATTTAAAGAAGGAAAATAAAGCCCGTGCAAAGGCTATGGCAGAGGGGCAGGTTTTGTATGGCCCTCTTGAATACGACGAAAACGGGTACTTTACCTATAGCTTCAGCCATCTTCTTATCGAGCTTAAAAAGCTTCTCCTTGAAAAAGCCTATCCTCCCCAGGAGGACGAGCTTTACGCCTATTATCTTTCCGTCAGGAGCGAAAAATACGCCAGGGCAGACGATGTGGCTTATGAAATCCTTTACATACCCTATTCCCGTGAGGACGGCCGGGTTGATGAGAATCTCAGGGAAGAGGGTTATGCTTTTCTGTCCCTTTTGTATGAAGACGAAATAAAGGATAAGCCTGATGTGGATTGGGCTTCACTGGAAGCTCTTATGAAAAGCCGGTTTCCCAATAGCGTTTATGAAAGAGGAACTCTTGATGAAAATGGGGCCGGCAGCTATTCCAAGGCATACCCCCTAAGCTTTGAGAACCTGTCCCGATTGGAGCCGGGACAGACCGGGACCGTCCTGGATGAAGGACTTGCGCGAAGGGTAAGCCTTGTAAGGGTTCTGGACAGGCAGGAGGGGGGCTACAAGGCCTATGAGGAATACAGTGACTCCATTCTTTTCAATTACGGTGAGATGAAGTATGAGGAGCTTGTGGCAAGCCTCGTTGAGGAGGCTCTGGTTGATATAAACAGCCGGATTTACGAGAGAATGTATCCTTAAGGGCAGGGATACGGACGGGGCCACGGGGAAAGGAGGGAAGAGGAGCTTAAGTAAAGCCCAGATTGCCTTGGAAAGGAAGGAACCTTATGATGAAAATGAAAAAAAGCCTGAGCGTCCTTCTCATGATGGTACTGCTTGTTGGCATGACCTGTTCCTATTTTCCGGTTTCTGCTTCGGGAGCGACAGGCACCGCCTATTATGTGGATTCTGTCAATGGCAGCGACAGCAACTCCGGCACCAGCGAAGCCGCCCCCTGGAAGACTCTGGATAAGGTTAACCAGACCGTTTTCCAGCCCGGCGACAGTATCCTTTTAAGAGCCGGACGAACCTTTTCAGGCCCTCTGTACCCCAAAGGCTCAGGTACAGAACAGGAACCCATTGTTATTGATATGTATGCAAGCGGAACCAAGCCTGTGGTGGACGGCGGAGGAAAGGCCTATTCCGCCTCCGACAGAGTGGACGCGGCCGTTTATTTAATGGATCAGGATTACTGGACCATCCGTAATTTGGAGGTGGTAAATAACGCCGCCACCGGGGCCGACAGGCAGGGAATTCATGTGGATGCCTCCAGCGGAAACCACAGGGGCATCACTATTGAGAACTGTGTGGTGCATAACGTGGCCAGTGACGGCAATAACGGAGAGCATGCCCGCATCTCGGCTATCAATGTGTGGTCAAGAGGGTGGAACCAGGCCTTTTCAGATGTCCGTATTGTCAACAACTCCGTCTATACCACCGGCAGCACAGGCATTTACGTTCACGGTGAGAAATGGGCGGGAGATGCCACGGGCATTTACATTGCTCACAACAATCTCTATGATATCGGAGGCGACGGCATACTGGTTGCAGGTGCCACGGCGCCCCTGGTGGAGTATAATGTGGTTAACGGCTCCCACACCCGCAGCAATCTTTACTGCGTGGCCCTGTGGCCCTTTGAATGCGACGACGCGGTTTTCCAATACAACGAAGCTTATAATACCAAAACAACCCTTGACGGACAGGGCATCGACTGCGATTACATGTCCCGGAGAACGGTTTTTCAGTACAATTACGTCCATGACAACGAGGGCGGCTTTGTTCTTATTGCCAATGCCCTTACCTATAACGGGGGAGCGGCCTTCAATGACGGCTCCGTCATCCGGTACAATATTGCTCAGAATAACCTGACGCGCCAGTTCCAGTTTGCCAACAAACCCACGAATACTAAAATTTACAATAATACCATTTATGTTAAGCCTGGAATCAGCTCACAAATGGTTTGGGCCTGGTCGGAGAACGGCGTGGCCTATCCTGAAAACACAAGCTTTTATAACAATATCTTTTACAACCTGGGTACCAACGGAAGCTACGATTTGGGCGGAGCCACGGGCACAGTCTTCGATTCCAATGTGTTCTACGGCCTTCATCCCTCCAGTGAGCCTGCGGATCCCAATAAAATAACCTCGGATCCCATGCTTGGCTACCCAGGAGAAGCAGGGACGGGGCTGGAATCCTGCGCGGTGTATCAGCTTGAGGCAGGCTCGCCCTGTCTTGGCTCGGGGCGTCTTGTAGAGGACAACGGAGGATTGGATTTCTTCGGCAATGCCGTTTCCAATACTCTCCAGCCCAACCGTGGAGCCTATAACGGCCCTGGCCTGGATGCGGTGCCCACTCCCACACCGACACCGGAGCCTGTGAACCTGGCGGGAAATCCGGGCTTTGAAAGCGGCAGCCTGTCGCCCTGGACCTCTTACGGCAATGTGGCGGTGGTACAGGAAAGCCCCAGGACAGGCAGCTACAGTGTTAAAATCACCGGCTCCGGCGCGGCGGCCGAGCTTGTGGTAGCCCAGCTGTACCCGGGTACCTCCTACCGCCTTACCGGCCATGCCCTGGCCCAAAGCGGGCAGTCGGTGCTGCTTGGCATTAAGGAATACGGTGGTGTGGAGACCTCCGTGCGCATTTCCGGTACGGCCTATACAGAAAAAACCATAGACTTTACAACAGGCCCCGCCAGCACCGGCGTGAAGCTGTTCCTTTATAAGGACGGCGGTACTGGCTCCGTATTCTGTGATGATATTTCCCTTGTTCAGACGGGTCAGCCACCCTTTGGCAGCACGCCCACACCCACTCCGGTGCCGGAGCCGGAAACCGGCGGCAGCGATGAGTTTGACAGTACGGAGCTAAATTCCCAGTGGGTTATTGTAAGAGAAAATCCCTCCAATTGGAGCCTTGCGGAAAGGCCGGGGTATTTGCGTATTATCGGTGAAACCGGAGAAATCATCAATACCGCCGTAAGCGCCAAAAACCTCTTCCTTACAGGAGCGCCGGAGGGAGACTGGACTATTGACACAAGGCTTGACGGAATTCCCACGTCCAACTGGTCTCAGGCCGGTCTTCTTATCTGGCAGGACGACGATAATTTCTTCCGCCTGTCCCGGCTCTATGACAACGGCGTGGTAATGCAGTATACAAAGGAGACAGGCGGCGTACGCTCCTACTACAATACCCCTGATCTGACAGAAGCCTCGGTGGTCTACCTTCGGATGATTAAATCGGGGGATAATTACGCGGCCTATTATTCCGGCGACGGGGTTAATTACACCCAGGTCTGGAGTACTCAGACTGGAAGCCTCTCCAATATAAGAGTAGGGCTTATCTGCTGTAACGGCACGGGCATTACTGCGGACTTTGATTATTTCAGGATATCCGAAAATACAGACCCGATTCCCACGCCTACTCCGACGC
>JAEXPO010000490.1 GCA_023446675.1 Bacillota bacterium
CCGCCAATGGAACGGACACTTCGGGGAGCGTCTTCTGTTAAATACGGTGTGTCCGCCTTATCCACGGTTATATGGGGAAACCCGTCTACAATAAGCTCAATGGAGCCTGCAAGCCGCTTGCTGTCAGTGAAAATGAGATCTAGATCATTACCCTGCAAATAGGGGGACTCAATAGAGCGAACAAATGTCCCCTCCATCACATAGCGTGCGGTATAGTTATAGGACGGATCACTGAAGGAGTCGAGCCGCAGGAACTCCTGGGAAAACCCTGCTGTCATGTAACGCCGATCTGTCCTGCTCACCTGGGGAAGGGCGGCAAACGCCTCAATAAGCTTCTCCGTCAGCGCGGGGGGCGCTGCCGCATCGTAATTCTTAATCTGGCTGTAGCTGTATTTTCCGAGGGAGCCATCGTCAGTATCTCCGGTATACGGCACCCCGGTATCCAGCGTACCTACGCCCCGGTAATAGCCTGCTGCCTGCCGCATTTCCCGCAGGAGAACCGCGTATTCGCTGACGCGGGAGAATATTGCAAAGGAGGCTGCAAGGATTAGCAGCAGGGTTAGAAATGTTTTCACCGGCGTACGCAGAAGCGTTTTCAAAGAGAGTGTTTTTCTCAAATTCTCAACTCCTCTTTTTTGGTGGTGTGGGGATTAATTACTACCAAATTGCGCCTTGATTTGCATCCATAAATCTCCCGGCGGCGTATACTCAAAAAGACTTGCCGGAGGGGATATATGAGTGCTGGTACACACGGTTCCGTCATGTACTATTTTATCCGCCAAACAGGCCAGTTTCTCAGTGTCGAAAAGGATAATGCCGGGCCGGCACAAGCTTGCCGCAAGCTGCAGCGATTGTTCAGGTAAAAGCGGACTCCCGACAAGTGAAAAGCGATGCTGAGAAGGATTGTTTTTTATACTTCTCCCCAGAATCACACAGGTATAGCCATCCTTGACGATATGCATCTGAAGTTCTTCCATATAGGTCTCGGTTTGCTCGGGCGATACCCCGCAGCAAGCAATTAAGATGCCCTCGTATTCTTTGGCGTAACGCGTTTTCCTGAGCAGGTAGGACTGTTCCCAACCTGCGGAAATTCGCTGTGCGTGCTGCGAAAGCCAGCTGTGAGCCCTTTCAGGGTTAAGCTGTTCTTTAAAAGCTTTGTAAAGCGCACCAGCGATAAATGCTGCGGACAGGCTATTGGAGCCAAATACCTGAAGCTCGGGCATGAAAACGGGGCTGGTTGCCACATTGATGCCGTCAAAGGGGTGCTTCAAATAGGTGAAACATCCCTTATCCAGTGGGGAGTCAGCCGCATCACAGACACCGATACAGAAATCTAAAGCTGCGGGAAACGTAAGGCGGTTATCATTGCTGGCTGCCGCTACCAAAAGCGTGTCTGAACCTTGGAGATTCTCTACGGCTTCCTGCAATAAAGAGCAATCCTTTGGCTGCGTTGTTCCCATACTCAGGCTTATAAGGCATATCCCGTTATCTGCACACCATTTAAGCGCGGCAGCAAGATCCGTAACATTGCTCCTGTGCGTAGCGTCTCTTGAAAGGCAGATACTGACATCAGGGAGAACCCCTGCCTGCTTTGCAAAAACGCTGGCGCATACACCGCCGTGTGTTATTTCCGGCGGTGGGGTCCAGGGTATAAGCTCTCCGCCGCTTACCATAAGACTGATAGAGCTGCTGGAATAACGGGAAAGCGTGGTGTTGTCAATTCCGTTATCGATAATGGCAGTTTTCATCGTTTTTCCTATGATTTATTTTATGTAATCATTATTACATTAATTTGCCCGGCGGGAGGGCAGAATCCCACCGGAGAATTATATAGCCGGATTAATCAGGCGCGAATATACTCGGAAGCATATATAGCCGGAGACAGAAGCTGTCCGCTTTTAATAGTGCTTGAATAGCTTTCAGGCTGACAGCTGCAGGGACAGCTGCAATAGCTGCATGACGAGCAGAAATAGGCCTCGACCGAGTTTTTCAGTATACCGGAATCCTTATTCAGCTTTTTCATTTGATTACCTCCTATTTTATGTTTTCGAGTAAAGTCTATGAAAGTACATAAAGCATAAAAACGCTGTCTGCCCATGCTAACGCTAATAAGCTTATGTGCGCCATAGCATAAAAGAAAATTATGTCCTTTTTGCATCTTGAACGCTGATTAAACCCATTAATTCCTGTAGTATTCGATTGGGTGAGAACACATCCAGCTTGGGAACAAGCTCATTTAAGCTGATGGAAAATTCTTTTTCGATATCAAGAAACAGTGCCGCCATATTGTATGGAGGCAAGCATGCAGGACTTGCCATGAGATCCCTTTCGGGAGCAACGGCTGCACCGCCTGTATACACGCTTATGAGGCAGTTCAGCTTTATTAAGGCCAATACATCATCCATTGGTTTTTCCTCCTGTTACAATACGCAGACATTTTGCTGCAGCCTTTCCATAACGCTGCGGTACGCAGGCTCGCTTGATTGGGGAACCAATGCGTTGAACAGGTTTTCAGGCATATCCCTTTCGGAGCGGGCCAGCATGTTCAGCACAAAGCTGCTCTCCAGAGTTAAATAGCCAAGCCTGTGCGTCGATTTATCCTCAACAAACTGTGTATTGGATGCATGATAGAAAACCTTAGCCACACCGAGCCGAAATTGCATGTAATTGCGTAACAGATCAAAGTACTCCGGCGTTGGCTCAATGAAATAATAGCTTAGCAAGGCTGCGTCTGGCCTGGCTGCGGATGAAATGGCAAGGGCTGTTTCACCAAACAGCTCATGGGAGTAAGCGTTGATTGGCATGATACCGCCGGGTACACCGATAATCAGGACATCCGGCTGTTCTTTCGTACAGGTCTCTTTAAAAAGCCGATTATACAAATAAATCTTTTTCCACAACGGAAGCTCGGGCATGCCGGGGAGCGGTTGAAAGCCAAATAAATCGCTGTAAGCCTTCGTTCCGAATTGTGATACTTTATAGCCCTCCTTTTGAAAAACTCTCCTGAGCCCAAGCTGTATGTCAAACTTTTGACAGTTTTCACCCTGGCCCATCACCAGTATTACAGGTACGGGAATTTCCATAAGTGGCATGTCCGGCTCAAATGTCTCTTCGAATTGGATGGGGGAGGCTTGAGGCAAGACATGAATTCTTTTTCCAGCAGCCTGGGCAAGTGCTTTATTTTCTTCGCAACCCATTTTCATATCTGGAATCGTCTCGTTGAAAAGGACTGCGTCGCACTCTGCCAGAGCTTCTGAAAAATTCTCCCGGAGCAGCACACCTGTAGGCGCGCCTCCATCCAGTGTGCAGGTATCCTTGCCCTCCCATCCGAAGCCCTTGGGAGGGACAGCGGCAATCTGTTCATAGCTCTCCAGCATTTGGCTGTATCTGGCCATGGGGCAAAAATTTTTGTTGAAGGGATATACCAATAATTTTTTCATATATTCACCTCATTTTGTAAACGTATAGCCGGATTCCTTTAAAAAGCATATAGCCTTAAGGCCCTCTTCCGCTTCCATACGCACGGAATGACATTTTGACAGACGCAAATCTTTAGAGATACCCTGCAAATCGTCAGAATGCGCGGCACACATTATGCATCGGGCCAGTGCCCAGCAATTTTTGCAGTGCGCCTCGGTAACCTGAGCCGGATTTATTAAAAGCTTGGCCTGCTCCACGTCAAAGCCACGCTCCAGATCCCCTATCACCATAAGCTGTGAGCTTTCACTGACACGCTCGCAAGGGAAAAAGCGCCCGTCGATATCAATAAACAGCCGCATTGCCCCGGCAAGGCAGGGGCCGCTGGGATGAACAACCGGAGGGAGCCTGGGAATCCTGCCGAGGCGCTCATAGGCTTGAGTGTAGGTAGCTCTGCGATTGCTTATGAGGGGAGAGAACCGTTTCTCGTCCAGCTTACCCAGCATATGAAGCAAAAGCTTGCACAGCTCATGGTTGTAGTACAGTGAAAAAGCCTCGCTGTAAGTATATTTTTCATCTGTATACATATCGTTTATAAAATTCATTGATAAATTGTAGTAAGACAGCACATCATCGGATTTAAAAAGTGACGGCAGGCAGTTGTCATCCGTCTCAGGATTAATTACCGCATTAAATCGAAGGTCGTTGTGGGATTGTGGATATTCCCGGTGGATGCTTCGGATATTATTCATTATAAGGTCATAGGATCCGCTTCCATTGGGGAATTTGCGGGATTGGTCATGAATTTGCTTTGGGCCGTCAAGGCTTATCAAAATGCTGAATTGATTGTTTATGAGATAGCCATACACCTCCGGTGTCAGGAGAGTGCCGTTTGTCGTCATGGAATAAGTAATTTTTCTGTCGGGAGCCTGCTTCTTAACATAGTCGACGCATTGCTTGATTAAAGGCAGCTCCAGCAGGGGCTCTCCTCCATAAAAACCTAAAACAAAGCTGGTGGTATCCTCGGAGTGTGCCAAGGCCATGTCAATCGCCCGCCTGGCGGTTTCAAAGCTCATGCTTTTGGGAGAGTGGGAGCGATTATCATAACGGCCGGAGTAAGAGCAATAGGCGCATCGAAGGTTGCATCGCTGAGTAATCTGTAAAATAGCCTGCTGAATTTTCTTACCAAGATGAGCGGACAGAGTGTCCGTTTCGGGGTGGCGAATGCTTTCAATTTTTGCCTCGAGACAAAAGCCTTTTTCCTGAAACCCTCTAAGCACGGAACCGTTTTCCTCAGTCTCCACGCCTTGCTCAATTTCTGTAAGCGCCTGATACTGCTCCTCATCAACAGCAAATACGCAATTTGTATTTGCGTCGAAAACATAGCGGTGCCTCGGAATTGAAAATGTGTGGAAGAGTAGCGGCATGACTTCACCTGCTTTCTCATTATTTATAGTCAAGTATTTAAGCACATGCTAAAGATTGCCGGACGGGTTGATGCATTGCCGGAACACAGGACAAGAGTTTATCAGCTCTTGATAGGTGCCATGTCCCACCAGACGTCCCTTTTCCATAACCAGAATTTTATCCATTCCGCACAGGATGTCGGCCCGGTGTGTTATGACAAGAAGAATTTTACTTTCGTTTTTTCTGACCAGGAGCTCGTTGAGGAGC
>JAEXPO010000259.1 GCA_023446675.1 Bacillota bacterium
GACTCCGACTATGTATCGGGCCATATGAGCGATTATCAGGGCTACCAGGTGTTCCAGCGGCTTAAAACCCTTATAAGAAGCGATTACAACGATGTGTTTATTTATTATAAGAATGCGGGAATTATCACTTCCGGAGCCTTTTCCAGGCTGGATATTGAAAGCTACTACAATACCTACTACCGCTATGAAAAGCTGGGCTACAGCCAATGGAAGGAGCAGCTTGACACCACTTCTATTAAAAAAGTACGCCTTCTTTATACGGCCGAAGGAAAACCTACCCTGTCTCTTTTTCAATCAGCACCCATCAACCATCTTGGCGGAATAAACGCTACGGTGGTGGCTGTGTTCAAGCCTGAGCGCATTGCGGCTTTTCTTAAGGGAACCGCCATTCATGACGGCGGCGGGGTTCTTTTGTTCGACGGTGAGGATAAGCTTCTGCTTGCCTCGGATGCCAAATTCAATCAGGTGAATCTCAACGCTTACAACGGCGAGGAGCGGTTCTACTCGGATACCTTTGGCGGCGAGGACTACGTGGTTCAGCTTTACCCCTCCGGTGTGGCGGATATGACCTATGTTTCCGTAATCCCGGAGAGTACCTTCTGGGAAAAGCTTCACAGGCTGCGCTTTCTATACACCTTAAGTATTCTTGGCTGTATGACTGTCAGCGTCCTTCTGGCTGTGGAGCTGGCAAGGCGCAGCTATATGCCCTTTTCAAGGCTTATAAGCCAGGTGAGCGCCCGGACCAATCTACACTATAACCGCAAGGAGTACAATGAAGCCGAATTCATAAGTACGGCTTTGACGGAATTGTCTGAGGAAAGGGAAATGCTTAAGGGCGAGCTTAACAGGCGGACAGACAGTATTCGGGAGAAGTTTCTCCTGAAGGTGCTCCAGGGCATTGTCCCAGATCCGGATAACTGGAAAAAGGCCTTTGCGGACAATGGCATCTCGCCGGCAGCCGATTACTTCAGCGTTCTGCTTTTTGAAATTGAGAGCTGGGATCCCCGGCTTACGGGGGACGATGAAAAGGAAGGCTCCCAGGAGATGCTGAACTTCATTATGTTCAACGTGCTGGAGGAGCTTTTTGCCCAGGACGGGCAGGGGTATGTCCTCCAGCTTAAGAAAAATCTGTTTGCTTCAATTGTGGGAGCTTCCGAGGATAAGAGTACGCAAAAGCTTACTGAGCAAAGTGAAACAGCGAGGCTGTTTTTAAAAAAGCATGTGGCCGTATGCTGCTCCATAGGCATGGGTCGTATCCACAAGGGACAAAACGGCATCCATCTTTCCTATACCGATGCCTTAAGCGCTCTGGACTACCGGTTTGTTTTCGGGCGCTGCCGCACCATAGGCTTTGACGACATACGGGGGAGGAGCTTTTCCTACTGTTATTCCTTTTGTGAGAGTGCCGAACAGCTGCTGCGCCTTTTCATCCAGTCCGAAGGTGCCGCCGGAAAAAACGGGACAGAGATGGCGGAAGAAATACTAAGGGGCTTTATTCCTGGGGACACAGCCTCCCTGGAGGCCTTAAGAAGCTTCCGCTACGATACGGTAAACCTGATGAACAGGATTATCACCTCACTTCGGCTGGTGCCCATGGAAAAAGAAAACAGCATGGTGGAGACCCTGCTGTCCGCCGATACTCTGGAGGATTTCAAAAAGAGGCTGGGCTTTATTCTTGATGAGCTTAAAAGCATAAAGGAGGGCCAACAGGAGCAAAATGAGGCAGGCGTTAAAATACGGGACTATATTGACAGGCATTTTGCCAACCCCGATCTCAATATCAATCATATCGGGGAGTTTATGTGCCTTTCTCCCTCCTATGCCTCCAAGCTTTTTAAAAACCAGTTTGGAATAAGCCCGGCGGATTACCTGGCAAGGGTGCGGCTGGACAGTGCCAAAAGGCTGTTAACCCAGTCCGATAAGGGTATTGAGGACATTTCCAGAACCGTGGGCTTTTTAAGCAGCAGTGTTTTCATACGCACCTTTAAAAGGACGGAGGGCATTACCCCCGGAATTTTCCGAAAGGTCAATCCGGGCTGGAGGGAGGAGCCTTAAGGCTTCCTCCTAGCCCGTAGTCACACCGTATTCCCGAAGCCAGGTATCCACCTGGATAAGCCACGCAAACATCTGGGGCAGTGCCATAAGCTGGCCGAACCAGGGTTTGCCCATTTCATCGGAACCGTTTATCATAGACCAGACCTCTTTTTTGTTTACGAAGGGCAGCAAGGGGGAATTGGGGTCGGAGAGAATTTCCGAAAGCCAGTCCTTTACAGCCTTCATATAGGCCGGGTTATGAGTTTTGGGGTAAGGGCTTTTTTTACGCCAGAGCACATCCTCGGGAAGAAGCCCTTCCATGGCTTTTCTCAGCATGCCCTTTTCCCGGCCCTCATACATCTTGAGATCCCAGGGGATGTTCCAAACATACTGTACCAGGCGGTGATCACAGAAAGGAACCCGGACCTCCAGGCCGTGGACCATGCTCATTCTGTCCTTGCGCTCCCCTGGGGTATAATAAACTGAAACCTATTCCGAGTTCCTACCGTTATAAACATAACTCTTTTCCTTGCCGGTAGTAAGGGGATTAACCTGCCGCATTATAAAAAGCGCTGATTATTCATTTGATAAAACCAACATGCTGCCTTTTCTCTTCCAAACTAGCGGGAGAAAAAAGCCGCACGTTTTAACCCTTTTGAACGCCGCCGAGTCCCCAGTTTTCAAGAGGCGGATCGTTTATCACAATAAAAATATCCGGTGGTGAAATATGAAGTCGTTCGCCCAGTAATCTTGTTATTTCCGCAATGATTTTACCTTTAATCTCTTTGCTTCTGCCCGGAAAAATAGTTAACTCGATGATACAGAATTGCTCGGTCTTTCCACTGCTTCTTTCAAAGTAGTCACTTTCAATCTCGCACAGCCTTTGGAAACGATCCCAGTCAGGAATGCCTAGAGCAAATTCCAGGCCATCATGTACGGCGGCCAGCAACGTTTTCTTATATTCATCCGTGTGCCCCCTGACGATGTCAATTCTAACTAAAGGCACTCTAATCACCCCTTATTATCGTATTATTTTGGAAAATACCTGTCAATCATTTCCTCAACCTCATTCAGCCACGAAATCCTCTCGGCATTTGTACTGTCGGCTATTATGCGAAACATCAGCCGATCAAATTTGGTTACTCCGCAAAAATCAAAAATACAATCTTTCCATATGCGCTGCAAAGGATCGCCAAAAATGATATTTTCACGTTCCTCCGCTGTGTTCGAAGTATTAAATACCAGTCCTACTTTGGCTTTTAGCAGCCCAATGGGGAGTCCGCCGCCACTATCGCCCTCAGAGAATGTGTAGGCGATGTTTTCGCGTAATACCCGGTCAACCCATCCCTTTAGAATTGCGGGTGGCTGTCCCCACCAGTTTGGATGAATGATGATAATACCGTCTGATTCCTTTATTTCCCGCTGATGACAGAGAACCAGCTCATCGTCGGCGATGTCACTGACTAATTCTTCAGCAGAGAGAACGGGATTAAAATTTTCTTGGCACAGGTCATGGAACATTACGGTATGACCATTGCTTTTCAATTTGGCTACGGTTGTTTTTGCAATCGCCCCATTAAAGCTTTGCACGTAGGGATGTCCTAAAATAACTGATATTTTCATAGCATTATCCTCACAGTACAAACAATCTGATGCTTCAGATTATTATACTTAATTATATAATATTATGGCGCTGCAAACAAGCAAGCTGCTGTAATGCAACAATAAAATTTAGAAAAATGTACCAACTTTGTTTTTTCAGTCAGGAATAATCCGTCGGATACATGAGTATATGCTCTCGTGCATCCCATGT
>JAEXPO010000274.1 GCA_023446675.1 Bacillota bacterium
CTCAAGGCTCAGAGGTTACGGCACCGGAGCGGGAAACGCTTCCTGAAGGGGTCCGTTAATATGAATTTCAGGGAGGTTGGCTAATGAAGGTACTACTGAAGCAGGATGTAAAAACACTGGGTAAAAAGGACACTGTTGTGGATGTGAATGACGGGTATGCCCGTAATTTCCTTATTCCCAAGGGTCTGGCGGCTGAAGCCACCACCGCCATTGTCAACGAGGTAAAAGCAAAGCAGGGAGCCGAAAAGCACCGCAAGGACAATGAGCTTACCGACGCCAAGGCACTGGCTGCGAAGCTTGCCGTGCTGGAGGTCAGCGTTACCTCAAAGGCCGGAGCCAATGGAAAGCTTTTTGGTTCCATAACGGCAAAGGATATTGCCGACAGGCTTAAGGCACAGCATGGTATTGCTTTGGATAAAAGAATGCTGGTTCTGCCAGACGCCATAAAAACACTGGGACTTTCAGAGGTTGAGGTAAAGCTATATCCCGGGGTTTCCTCCAAACTCAAGGTAAGGGTTGAAAACGATCCCAACGCTTGAGACAATAAGTAAAAAACTCAGGCACCTATTTGGAGGACAAGGCTCATGGACGCCGATTACACCCGCATTCCGCCTCATCATCAGGAGGCGGAGCAGTCTATTTTAGGAGCTCTTCTCATTGACCGGAACGCTCTTTCGGAAATAAGCGGAAGGCTCAAGCCCGAGGCTTTTTATCTTGAAAAGCACAAGGAGATTTACGAAGCCATCCTTAAGCTTTATGAAGATAGCCAGCCTGTGGACATTATAACCGTTTCGGATCACCTGACCCGTCGGGGTACCCTGGAGAAGGTGGGGGATCTGGAATATCTGGGACATTTGGCAAACAGTGTACCCACTACCGCCAATGTTGCCCATTATATGGATATCCTGGAAGACAAGGCTCTCTTAAGGAGCCTTATTACTGCTTCCGGACAAATAGTGGACCTAAGCTATCAGGCCCAGCTTGAAGGAACCGAAATTCTTTCCATGGCCGAGAAGAATGTTTTTGATCTGGCTCAGGGTATGAACCGTACCGGTCTGGAATCCATACACAGCCTTCTGGATACCACCTTTACAAACCTGGAGGCACTGTGCCAAAATACCGGGGATATAACGGGTGTCCCCAGCGGCTTTGCGGATCTGGACAGAAAAACCTCGGGCTTTCAAAACTCGGATCTTATTCTTCTGGCTGCCCGCCCTGCGATGGGAAAAACCTCCTTTGTGCTGAACATCGCGGTGAGTGCGGCACTTCGCAAATTTCCGGTAGCTATTTTCAGCCTGGAAATGTCAAAGCTTCAGATAGTGAATCGTATTCTCGCTCTGGAGGCTATGGTGGAGCTTGAAAAAATGCGTACGGGAAAGCTGGATGGGGAGGATTGGAAAAAGATCGCCTATTCCCTTGGCCCTCTGTCCAAGGCACCCATTTATATTGACGACAACGCGGGCATCAATTCCATGGAAATGATGTCAAAGCTTAGGAAAATCAAGCTGGAAAAGGGTCTTGGCCTTGTGGTCATCGATTACCTCCAGCTTATGGAGGGCAGGAAGAAAACCGACAGCCGCCAGCAGGAAATATCGGAAATCTCCCGATCCCTAAAAATTATGGCCAAGGAGCTTAATGTTCCGGTTATCGCCCTTTCCCAGCTCAGCCGCGCGGCCGAAACCCGTAACGATCACCGGCCTATTCTCAGCGACCTGAGAGAATCCGGAGCTATTGAGCAGGATGCGGACATGGTTATGTTCCTTTACAGGGATGACTATTATAATGAAGAATCGGAAAAGCGGAATATTGCGGAGGTTATCATTGCCAAGCACAGAAACGGTTCCACCGGAACTGTGGATTTGGCGTGGATTCCTCAATTTACTAAGTTCGGCAACCGTCTGTACGATGATAAGGCTTACGGTGCCGGGTCCGCCGGTAAGAGCCATGGATGAGCAGCCTCTCTATTATAAGGTCAAAGAAGCCGTGGAAGCAGCGTCGAAAGGCCGCCCCTTCGGCATTATTGTGGGCCTTTCGGGAGGGGCGGATTCTCTGTGCCTTGCAAGCCTTCTAAGCAGGCTTCGTGAACCCTTGGGCATTGAACTTCAAGCCGTTCATGTGAATCATCTGCTAAGAGGCCGCGAATCCGACGGGGATGAAGCCTTTGTTCTTGATTTCTGCAAAGAAGCGGATATTCCCTGCCGTATTTTTCGCGCCGATGTGGGAAAATTAAGCGCTGAAAAAGGTTTTTCCGAGGAGGAAGCAGGAAGGCTGGTGCGCTATGCCTTCTTAAAGCAGGCCATGGAGGAAGCGGGATATCAGACTATAGCCGTTGCCCACAACCGGGAGGACCGGGCGGAAACGGTATTTATGAATTTAATGCGGGGTACGGGTCTGGAAGGACTGGCTGCCTTTTCGCTGGGAAATGAAGCAAAGCCGGGTGATAAGCCTCCGGAGGTGCTTCGCCCCCTTCTGGATGCGGGCCGGAACGAAATTTTGGCTTATATAAAGAGTCAAGGCCTTTCCTACAGGGTGGACAGCAGTAATTTATCTGATAATTACCAGCGAAATCGGGTTCGAAACCAGGTGTTTCCCTTTATCCGAAAGCAAATGGGACTGGATCCGGTAAAGCCGCTTATTTCCCTTTCCAAAAGGGCTTATGAGGAAAACCTTTTCCTGGAGGAGCTTGCCGGTGAGCTTTTGGAGCGGATTCTTCTGGACAGCGGAAAGAACTGCCTTGCAGTGGATGCAAAAGGCCTGGCAGATGCGAAGCCGGTTCTATCCCGTAGAGCGGTAAGACTTATATGGTCCCGTCTTCACGGCAGCAAAAAAAATTTGGAATCCGTGCATGTTGAGGATATTTTAGCTCTCTGCGGCAAGAATATAACAGGAAAATACCTGATGCTGCCCCAAAGAGTCACAGTGAAAACGGAATATGGGCGTCTTGAATTTATAAACGGTGAACGGACAGACGTTTTTAAAGGGAAAAAAGACCTTACGGATTTTTGCCGTCCAGTGGCAATTCCCGGTATAACCCCTGTACCTGAGGCTTTTGGCTGCTTAAAGGCAGAGCTTCTTAGCCGTGATGAGGCCCAAAGCCGTTTTGGAAGCCTGAAGTCCCTGCCTGAGGAAAGCCTTGTTCAGCTCTTTGATTATGGTGCTTTTGAAGGTGGAATAGATATAAGGTGCCGAAGAAATGGGGACAGGATTCGACCGAAGGGGGGACCCGGGGAACAAAAGCTTAAGGAACTTTTTATCAATAAAAAAATACCTTTGGAAAAGAGAGGACAAATTCCTCTTTTGGCAAAGGATTACCGTATTATCTGGGCAATAGGGGTTCGAACATCCGAAGCTTTCAAAATGAGCTCCCTAACCCGGCAATTAGCGGTTTTAACCTGGATTGACAACACTTAAAACCGGGAAATGAATTAATTGCTAAAACAGGCTATGCCTGTTAATGAAACGGGCTATGCATGTAAATGAAACAGGCTATGCCTGTTAATGAAACGGGCTGTGCCCGTAAATCAACAGGAAGCACCGCGGAACAACTTGATTTTTATTGGTGCTTCAAGGCTATAAGATACGAATGAATCGAGCATAATGCTATTGCGGAGGAATCTAGAAATGACAAGAATGAAGGTTTTAATAAGCCGGGACGAGCTAAAGGCAAAAACAGAGGAGCTTGCTGCTCAGATATCAAAGGACTATGAGGACAAGGATCTTTTGCTGGTCGGTGTTTTAAAAGGCGGATTTATGTTTCTTTCCGATTTGGCCAGAGCCATCACCATACCGGTAAGCCTGGATTTTATTTCGGTGAGCAGCTATGGAAATTCTACCGTATCCTCAGGCGTTGTGAGGATATTGAAGGATATTGATTACGATATAACAGGCAAGCATGTTCTCATTGTGGAGGACTTAATCGACACAGGGCTGACGCTTACATACCTTAAGGACCTTTTCGGAGCGAAGCATTGCGCCAGCGTCCGTGTCTGCACCATTCTTGACAAGCCCGAAAGGCGCAAAGTCAGCCTGGAGCCGGACTATCGCGGAATTGTCATCCCGGATGAATTTGTGGTCGGCTACGGTTTGGACTATGCCGAGAAATACCGCAATCTGCCGGATGTGTGCGTTGTAGAGGAAATATAAGGTTGTTTTTTAAAAAGTACTATGATACGATTATACAATGACTAGGAATGGCATTTTAGTAGACTTAAGATAGAGTGTTCAGGGTTTTACAGGAGGTTGAATTTATTGAAGAATATTAGGGGTTTTAGTTTTTACGTAATCATATTCGTCATCATGGCGCTTGTAATAATGATGTATTCCAATTTGAGCAACCCTTCGGATATGCGCTTTTCCGACTTCCGCACGCAGCTTGAAGCAGGAAATGTGAAAATGGTTACCGTACGCACGCTTCATGCGGAGGTAAACCTTGTTAATACCTCGGGTTCCTATTCCAACGAGTATAAATATAATGTGAGCTTTCTTTCATTGGAGTCCTTTGTGAATCTCCTGAATAAGGCCTACGATGACGGCAAGCTTGTGGAATACGACATGGAAAAGGTTTCGACGCCCCCCTGGTGGCTTGAAATGCTGCCCATGTTCGCTATGGTTATTTTGTTCGTGTTTTTCTGGATCTTCTTTATACAGCAATCCCAGGGCGGCGGCAACCGTGTTATGTCATTCGGCAAAAGCAAGGCCCGCATGGCTCATGAGGACAGCAAGTTCAAGGTTCGCTTTAGTGACGTGGCCGGCGCTGACGAAGAAAAGGAAGAGCTGGAAGAGATCGTTGAGTTCCTTAAGGACTCCAAAAAATATGAAGAACTGGGAGCGCGTATCCCTAAGGGTGTGCTTCTGGTAGGCCCTCCGGGTACTGGTAAAACGTTGCTTGCAAAGGCCGTTGCAGGCGAAGCCGGAACACCCTTTTTCAGCATAAGCGGTTCTGACTTTGTTGAAATGTTTGTGGGTGTTGGTGCATCCCGTGTACGTGATCTTTTTGAACAGGCAAAGAAAAATGCTCCCTGTATCGTGTTTATTGATGAAATTGA
>JAEXPO010000279.1 GCA_023446675.1 Bacillota bacterium
ACATGGGATATGACGTGGCCATTATGGCTGACTCCACCTCCCGATGGGCGGAGGCTCTCCGCGAAATATCGGGCCGCCTGGAGGAAATGCCTGCCGAGGAAGGGTTCCCTGCCTACCTGCCCTCCCGTTTGTCGGAGTTTTATGAGCGGGCCGGTGTTGTGGAAACTTTTAATAACACTCAGGGATCCGTTTCCATTATCGGCGCCGTATCCCCCCAGGGCGGCGACTTTTCCGAGCCTGTCACACAGAATACCAAGCGCTTTATCCGCTGCTTCTGGGCTCTGGACAAATCCCTTGCCTATGCCCGCCATTATCCCGCCGTTAACTGGATCAACAGCTATAGCGAGTATATGGAAGACATCGGGGAATGGTATAAGGAAAATACCCGTCCGGATTTTCAGGAAAAGCGTGTGCGCATAAGCCGTCTTCTGCAGGAGGAGGGAAAGCTTCTCGAAATCGTTAAGCTTATCGGCAGTGATATCCTTCCCGAGGAACAGAAGCTGGTGCTGGAGATAGCCAGGAACATCCGTCTGGGCTTTCTGCAGCAGAATGCCTATCATGAGGATGATACCTATGTGCCCATCATGAAGCAGTATTATATGATGGAGACAATCCTCAAGCTCTATGACGGCGCAGCCAGGCTTGTTTCCTCAGGGGTTCCCGTTTCGGTCATCCGGGAAACAGGCGTATTTGACGATGTTGTAAAAATTAAGTACTCCATCGCCAACGATAAGCTGGAAGGCTTTAAGACCCTCAATGAAAAAATTGAAGCAGCTTTTGCCGACATCTCGGAGAGATACAAGGATACTGCAGAAAGGAAGGGCCGCGCATGAGTGTAGAATATATGGGCTTAAAGGAAATCTCCGGCCCGCTGGTTGTCATTGATGGCGTAAAGGACGCGTTCTTCGACGAAATGGTGGAAATCACCGTGGGCAAGAAGAAGCGTATGGGCCGTATTATTGAAATTGCGGGAGATACCTGCGTGGTTCAGGTATTTGAAGGGACAAGAGGCTTGTCTTTGGACAATACTCGTTCCCGCCTTTTGGGCAAACCTCTGAAAATGCCGCTCTCAAAAGAAATATTGGGTCGTGTGCTGGACGGTATGGGTCGGCCTGTGGATGGTCTGGGTGAAATTTATCCGGATAAGAGCTGGGATATCAACGGTATGCCCATGAATCCTGTTGAGCGTGAATACCCCAGAAACTTTATTCAGACAGGTATCTCCACCATAGACGGTCTGTCAACGCTGATAAGAGGCCAGAAGCTGCCTGTTTTCTCCGGAAGCGGTCTTCCTCATAATCAGCTGGCTGTACAGATTGTCCGTCAGGCCAAAATTGCGGATGAGAACGGCGAGTCCAATTTCGCCATTGTTTTTGCCGCCATGGGTGTTAAATACGACGTTGCCGAGTACTTTAAAAGCAGCTTCCAAAAAAGTGGCGTGCTGGACAGGGTTGTTATGTTTTTAAACCTGGCCAACGACCCGGTTGTTGAACGTATTGTTACTCCCCGCTGCGCCCTGACAACGGCCGAATATCTGGCCTATGAACGGGGAATGCATGTTCTGGTTATTTTAACGGACATGACAGCCTATGCGGAGGCCTTGCGCGAAATTTCCTCCTCAAAGGGTGAAATTCCCTCAAGAAAGGGCTTTCCAGGTTACCTCTACAGCGATTTAGCCTCCATTTATGAGAGAGCCGGCATGATTCGGGGCCGGAAGGGATCCATTACTCAAATTCCTATTCTGACCATGCCCAATGACGATATTACCCACCCTATTCCCGACCTGACAGGTTATATTACCGAAGGTCAGATTGTGCTTGACAGAAACCTGTCTCAAAAGGGGGTTTATCCTCCCGTAGCCATTCTGCCTTCCCTTTCACGTCTCATGAAGGACGGCATCGGTAAGGGCTATACCCGTGAGGATCATCCTGCGGTAGCCAACCAGCTTTTTGCATCCTACGCCCGTGTGCAGGAGGTTAGAGCTCTGGCCTCCGTTATTGGTGAAGAGGAACTCAGTGAGATAGACAAAAAGTATATGCGGTTCGGCCGTATTTTTGAGGCTGAATTTGTTGCCCAGGCCTTTGAAGAGGGTCGGGACATAAGCCAGACCCTGGATCTGGGGTGGCTGCTTCTGGGCCTTCTGCCTAAGGAGGAGTTGGACAGAATTTCGCCGGATATGCTGGAAAGATACTATATCGAGCCCAACGAAAGTGAGGGAAAGTATAAAAAATGGACATGACGCTTTTCCCCACGAAGGGTAATCTTATCCTGTCTAAGAACACCCTGGCCCTATGCCGTCAGGGCTATGAGCTGCTGGACAAGAAGCGAAACATTCTTGTGCGCGAAATGATGAATCTGGTAGACAAGGCCAAAAAGGTGCAGGAAGAGATTAACGTGGATTTTGAAGAGGCCTATCAGGCCCTTCAGGATGCCAGCGTCAGTATGGGTATATCCGTAGTGGAGCAAATCGGATTTGCTATTCCTGAAAGTGACAGTCTCCAGATACGTGTTCAAAGTGTTATGGGTGTAGAAATTCCGATAGTTACGCTGAATGATGCTCAAATGCAGCCCCAATACGGCTTTCGCATGACCAATGCCCGTCTTGATATTGCCAGGCAGAAGTTCGAGAGGGTAAAGCATCTTATGGCTGAGCTGGCTGAAATTGAGAATGCCGTATATCGGCTTGCCACAAATATCCGAAGAACCATGAAGCGCACCAATGCGCTTAAAAACATTATGATTCCAAAATATGAGGATATAACAGTTACGATAACCAATGTACTGGAGGAGAAGGACAGAGAGGAATTTTCCCGGCTTAAGGTTATCAAGAGTATGAAGCAAAAACAAAAAGAAAAACAGTAAATTATTTCCCTGCGGCACAAAAACCTGGCCGCGGGGAGACGGAGGCGGAAACGCGCCCCTTTCGGGCGGCAGTAGAGATAAAGATATTCCCTGTAATCTCCGATATTGTCATTAGTTACGTGTCTGTCCAAATTAAATGAGGAATTTCAAGAAGACTGGTGGATATTTTACCCGGAACACCGAATTTCAGCGGTTCAACATGTAAAACAGCTGTCTGAACTGAAGAAATGAGGTGCATAAGCGGTGGTTTATGCTACGGTAGGGTGTTAGAGAGAGATGTAAACAAAAATAAAAACCATTTAATATCTGCTTTATCTGCTTTTAATTTTTAGGGGGTTTATTATGGACATTGGTACGATTATTGGCCTGATTATCGGTTTTGCAGGTGTATTGGCAGGCTTCCTTGAGGAAGCCCATTGGAATTTTGGTGCGATGGGCGGATTAATTCAAATTGCGGCAGCGTTCATCGTCTTTGGTGGTACCATAGGCGCTGTTTTTATTTCTTTTCCTTTAGAGGATATCAAAAGGATCCCAGGAGCACTTAAGCTTATCTTTTCCAAAGTGGAGCTGGATGAAGCAGGTACCATCCGTCTCATTATTCGTCTTGCAGAGCAGTCCAGAAAGGAAGGCCTTTTGAGCCTTGAGAAGGAAGCTCAGTCTATTGACAATCCGCTTATTAAAAAGGGCCTGATGCTGGTTATCGACGGTGTGGAGCCTCAGCTTGTGCGTGATATTCTGGATGCGGATGTGGAAATTCGGGAAAGAAGGCATGAAAGCGCCATTAAAATCTTTGAGGCCGCCGGCGGCTACTCTCCCACCATGGGTGTTGTGGGTACCGTTATGGGAATGGTTAACATTCTGGGGGATTTGGGCGACGCCAATATGGAGAAGATGGGTAAAAGCATTGCGGTTGCCTTTATTGCCACCTTTTATGGTGTTCTCTTTGCCAACATTATTTATTTGCCTATGGCAGGAAGACTGAAGGCAAAGGCTCAGAAGGAGAGAAACCTTAATGAGATTGTGGTCGAGGGTCTATTATCCATCCTAAATGG
>JAEXPO010000299.1 GCA_023446675.1 Bacillota bacterium
GTTGTGGCGGATTGTGCCACACCAATGGTTTTTCCGTCAAGTTCCTTAATAGAGGAAGCGCCCAGGCTCTTTTTAATGAGGAAGCCAATGCCGTCTACAAAGTAGGGATCCGAGAAATTGTAGGAAAGCTTGCGCTCTTCGGTAATGGTAAAGGTAGCGATAACCAAATCCACTTCGCCGTTATCCAAAAGGGGACCACGGGTTTGAGCGGTTACGCCCTGGGTCTGGATGGCATTCTCGTCGCCGAGAAGACGCTTGGCAATTTCCTTGGCAATATCGATTTCAAGTCCTTCGACAACTCCGGTGTCTGGGTTCTGATAACCGAAATTGGGAACGTCAACCTTGGTGCCGACACGCAGTACGCCGCGATCCACGATAGCCTGAACATCTTCAGGAAGTGCTTCACCGGAAGGTTCGCTGGGAGAAGCCGTAGGCGAGGTGGAAGCAGAGGGTGCGGGCGTAGGTGTGGTGGAGGGAGCGGCCGGTGTGCTTCCGCAGCCTGCCAGCAGGGTAAGGGAAAGCATAAAGGCCAGTGTTAGTTGCAAAGTCTTTTTCATGTTTCTTTACACTCCTTTTATGTTTATTCTGAAAATATTGTAAAAACTTAAAAAACAAACAATGATGTTGCGGCAATGAATGCCTCTTGCTGAAGCGCATGTGGAATGCTGATAATTCGTGATTTTATTAATGCCTTGCTCTTGCTCTAAAGACCTGCTACCTGAGAATACGGCTGAGGAAGAGCTTGGTGCGTTCACTTCTGGGGGATTCAAAAAAGTGGTCCGGCGCGCCTTCTTCTACGATTTCACCCTCATCCATGAATATAACCCGATCTGCAACCTGGCGTGCAAAGCCCATTTCATGGGTTACCACAACCATGGTAATGTTCTCATGGGAAAGCTTAATCATAACGTCCAATACTTCTTGTATCATTTCAGGATCAAGGGCGGATGTTGGTTCGTCAAAGAGTATGGCCTCCGGCTGCATATTAAGGGCACGGGCAATGGCGACACGCTGCTGCTGACCACCCGAAAGCTGGGCAGGATAAGCATTGGCCTTGGCTGAAAGACCTACTCTTTCAAGGTACATCATTCCCGTTTCGGTGGCCTTGCTTTTGGCAACTCCCTGAACAAAAACGGGGGCGAGGGTCAAATTTTCAAGGACCGTTTTGTGAGGGTACAGATGAAAGCCCTGGAAAACCATGGAAAGGCGCTGACGTACTTTATTGATTGGGGCTTTAGGCGCAGACAAATCGATGCCGTCTACAATGACCTTTCCGGAGGTTGGACGTTCCAGATAATTCATGCAGCGGATAAGGGTGCTTTTGCCTGATCCTGACGGTCCGATAACAACAAGCTTCTCACCCTTTTTAACTTCAAGATTAATATTTTTAAGGACGTGGAGCTTGCCGAAGTTTTTATGTACGTTCTCCATTACGATCATGGTTTTTGCCTCCAAAAGCAATGAAAATAGGATTATAAGCCATTTTAAATAAAATCCCATAAATCAATATGGACCATTATACATGTGTTGATCTTTTTTGTCCAGCAAATGGGGAGAAAAAATGCATAACGAAATCCTTGTTAGTGCATAATTTATTCGTTTTATGGCTTATAGATACCTATTTTTTAAAAATATGCAACAGTTATAAAAATAAACTGCACTTTGGCTTTGTGCTGTGCTGTCCGGCTTAGGTGAAGGTTTTCTGATAACTTAACCCAAGGTTAAGAAAAGATTTACAAAGATTTGCTATATTGTTAATGTGCGAATTAATTTCATGGGGTATATGGATAAATAAGTAAGGAGATAAAGAAAAGCTTCATTTATTTGTTTAATTTTAAATATTTTACTGGAAAAGCAACTATTCATTATTTATAATATTGAACAAAATTATTAAACCTAGAAGTCTGTATTAAAACTATAGAAATCCCCTTAACGGCAATTGTAAGATAGGATAAAAAACAGTCTGAGAAAGGAAGTAATTGTATGAAAAGAGTGTTGGTTGTGGATGACGCAGCGTTTATGCGAAAAATGCTGGGTGACATTCTAAGAAGAAACGGGTATGAGGTTGTTGGGGAGGCCGGAAATGGCCTTGAAGCGGTAGAACGCTATAAGGCGCTTCGTCCCGATTTGGTCACCATGGATATCACAATGCCTGATATTGACGGCATTCAGGCTGTTCGCAGCATAAAGGAATTTGATCCGGATTGTGTTATTGTAATGATTTCGGCGATGGGACAGCGGGGCATGGTCCTGGATGCCGTCCAGGCCGGAGCCAAAGGCTTTATTGTAAAGCCCTTTCAGGAAATAAAGATTATGGAGGAAATCAGCAAGCTCACTTAAGCAGTAAAAGGTGCATTAAATAATAACGCAGCAAGAATGACGGAGAAGTTTGCATGAGTGATGAAATAATCTTTAAAAGCGCCCATCTTGCCATCTACAGGGAGAAAAACAGCTATTATGCGGAATCCTTTATGGAAGGAATGACTTTAAAGGAGTTTTCCCAAATCATTGAGCGGTATCCGGAAATCCGAATTACCAGCTTCCCTGCTCTCCATAGTGTTTTATCACGTCCTCCTCACCCCCTGGTTAAATTTGGTGAAAGGAAAGAAAGGATAAGGGTAGAGCTTGCAGCGGATCAAATGCAGGCTTATGTCGTTCTTACCATGGAGGAAAACGCCCTGAACAGGGAAACCCGGGACGAGCTTTATAAAGATATTCTTTCCTGCCTGGATAAGGCCGGGGTTGTATTCGGTATCAGGGGCAAGGAGCTGCTGAACGATTTTCCCAGGAAGAAAAATCTTCTGGCAGCCGAAGGCCTTCCGCCTCAAAAG
>JAEXPO010000324.1 GCA_023446675.1 Bacillota bacterium
CCATAGGAAGCGTGGACTTGGTGGCCAAGGAGGGTGTGGAAAAAACCACCTTTGCCATTTTCAGAGACAAGTACATGGAGGTTGTTTCTGATCCACGGTTTATGACCGGCGTAAAAATTGCCGGTGGGGCTCTTGTTTTCTTTATTATTCTTGTCAATGTGTTAAGAGTAATATCACGTAAAAGAAACCGCAGGCGCCGCTATAATTATACAGCTTCAAAAAAGGGCGGCCCACGGCGCAAAAATTACAGATAAGCAGGCTCCTCGGGTTAAAAGAGAGCTATTGGCTTATGGCTTGATTTTAGTCCAAGAACTCAGCATTTCCTGTTGCCAAGCGTTCGCTTAATGGACTTTCGCCCTTTGGAAGGTGCGCTCACCGGACACCTTTTAAAAAAGGGGCTGCAGCATTTTTGATATGCTGCAGCCCCTTTTCATTACTTTATCCGTAAATTATTTATTAAGCCTTAATAGAGATGTCAATGGCGAATTTCACCGCCATCGTCAGTGGATACAGCCACCACAACGGCTGCGTTTTCAGGGGTATTGGCCGGGAGAGCTACGGATATATCGGCAGCCTCCTCCCCATCCGGGCTGCTTTGGGCTACCAGGGGCTGATCCGGCACGATTTGCTTCACATTCGGAGCTTTCTGAGCCCTTGGGTGCCGGTGCCTGGGATTGCGTGCCTGCCCTTCGGCTCCGTTCTGCTGTCCGGCGGCGGAGCTGCTGCGATTCTGCTGCACGGGCGGCTGGGCCTGCACCTCTACAACGATGGGAATAATCATGGGCCTTCGCATGGTTTTACGGTAAAGGAAGGTACTGAGATCGTCCCGGATGGCATTTTTAATGGCCGTCCAGCTTCCGCGATTTTTGCTTATACTCTTTAAGAGCGCTTCCCGTGCAATGTTGCGAACCTCGTCGATAAGCTCCTCGGATTCCTTGACATAAACAAAGCCTCTGGACATAATTTCAAGGTTAGCCGCCATAGCTCCTTTGGAGTCAATGGTTGCCACAACCATAATAAGGCCGTCCTCAGAGAGGATTTTCCTGTCCCTTAATACCACATCGCCTACATCGCCCACGCCAAGGCCGTCCACAAGAATGCTTCCTGCCTGAACGGAGCCGGATATTTTGGCGGATTTGGCCGTCAGCTCAAGAACCTTTCCGTTTTGCATGATAAAGATATTGTTCTCATCCATACCCAGGGCCATGGCCAGCTTGGCATGCTTTTTAAGATGGCGGTACTCGCCGTGGCCGGGAACAAAAAATTTGGGCTTGGTGAGCCGCTGCATGAGCTTGAGCTCTTCCTGCTTGGCATGGCCGGAAACGTGGATATCGGCCAGTGAATCGTACAGGACATCGGCTCCTTTTTTGAAAAGCTCGTTAATGACCCTGTAGACAAATTTCTCATTGCCGGGAATAGGGCTGGCTGACAGGATAACCAGGTCGCCTTCCATAATTTCAACCTTCTTATGGGTGGAGGCCGCAATACGGGACAAGGCCGACATGGGTTCTCCCTGGCTGCCCGTAGTGATAATAACCAGATTCTCGGGGTTGAAGCGTTTTATCCGGTCTATGTCAATGACCGTATCCTCGGGGAAGGAGATATACCCCAGCTTTATGGCGGTTTTCACCACATTGAGCATGCTTCGTCCGCACAGTGCGACTTTCCTGTTGTATTTCACCGCCGAATTGATTATCTGCTGAATACGGTGGATATTGGATGCGAAGGAAGCCACAATAATACGCCCCTTGGCGCCTTTGAACACATTGTCAAAGGTGTCTCCCACCGTTCGCTCGGACATGGTATAGCCAGGACGCTCCACATTGGTGCTGTCGGAAATGAGAAGCAATATGCCCTTTTTCCCCAGCTCCGCAATACGGGCCAGATCCATGGGCTCGCCCTCAATAGGGGTTTGGTCAATTTTAAAGTCTCCCGTATGAAAAACCATTCCCACAGGCGTATCTATGGCAAGGGCCACCGAATCCGCAATACTGTGGGTTGAACGGATAAATTCAACTTTAAAAGGCCCCAGCTGGATGCTCTGGCCTGCTTTTACCTTTTTAAGCTCCACACTATCCAGCATTTCGTGCTCGATAAGCTTGTTTTCAATTAGTCCCAAAGTAAGCTCTGTTCCAAAAACAGGGACCTTCAGCTTTCTCAATACATAGGGCAGTGCGCCGATATGATCCTCATGGCCGTGGGTAACCACAATGCCATGGAGCTTTTCGCTGTTTCTTTCAAGATAGGAAATATCGGGGATGACCAGATCAATGCCCAGCATCTCATCTTCCGGGAAGGCAAGCCCGCAGTCCACCACAATAATATTTTCCCCATACTCGAAAGCAGTCATGTTTTTTCCGATTTCTTCCATCCCTCCAAGAGGAATGACCTTTAATTTGTTGCGTTTCTTTGTTGCCACGCTAAAACCTCCATCTCATTTTTTAGCATCAAGATAACAGAGGCGCATCCTTAAATGGATCGCGCCATAAGACTCGATCTGTAATTTATTCAGGAACATCC
>JAEXPO010000377.1 GCA_023446675.1 Bacillota bacterium
GAGCTATAGGCGGGAAGACCCGAACCGGGCAGAAGCATACTCAGAATAAGCAGTAGGTAATCGGTGCCGGCACCGATTATAAGCTGGTCCGGGGTGCAGTTTACACCTCTGGATTCGTGGAGATACCGGGCTACGGCCTCCCTAAATTCAGGATCGCCCTGAGGCGGAGAGGACTTAAAAAGCTGGGGATCCATTTGGTTGAAAATATCCCTGAGAAGCTTGCGCCAGGTGTTGAAGGGAAACTCGCCATAGGCTGTGTCCGAGGGGGAAAAATCGATTCTCAGGGGATTAGCTTTAGTTACGGGGACGGCGGCAGCCTGCTTCTTAAGCGCTCCTGTCTGCTGGTTCAGGAGCCTGAACTCATCCAGATGGGAGACATAGAAGCCCTTTCTGGCAACCGCAACGATATAGCCCTCGGAAAGAAGCTGCTCATAGGCGGAGGAAATCGTATTGACGCTCACCCCCAAATACGCGGCAAGGGTGCGCTTGGAGGGAAGAGAGCTGTTGGATTTTAAAAGGCCTGCCTGTATTTCTTTTTTTATTTGCCTGTAAATTTGCTCATAGAGTGGAATGCCCTCACCGGAAGGGGGCAGTATAAGTCTGTACATGGCGGGCACTCCTTTATCTGATACCATTAAATATGAATAAACTGATACTTTTTATAGTATCAGTTTTTCGTTATTATAGCTTTATTGCAAAAAGACGTCAAGTAATGTTTCTTGCTCCGTCTCCGGTATCGGACGGCGGAACAGACGAAGCTTATTCATTGTTCGGGAGGTTTTATTATGAGTGTACGAAATAATACCGGTGAAAGCCGGGAGTCCGTCCGGGAGCCGGAAAAACAAAAGCGGATAGCCGCTATCCACGATATTTCATGTGTGGGGCGCTGCTCCCTTACCGTTGCCCTGCCCATATTATCGGCAGCGGGAATTGACACGGGGGTGCTGCCAACGGCGGTATTGTCCACACATACGGGAGGCTTTACCGGCTTTACCTACAGGGATTTAACCTCGGACATTCAACCCATTTCCGATCACTGGAAATCTCTGGATCTAAAGTTTGATGCCCTCTACAGCGGCTTTTTGGGATCCTTTGACCAAATTGATCTTGTGGCCGATCTTTTTGAGCGCTTTAAAACCCAGGATAATCTGGTAATGGTAGATCCTGTTATGGCTGATGAAGGAAAGCTTTACAGCATTTATTCGACGGAAATGGCCAGGGGTATGGCCAAGCTTTGCGCCAGGGCGGATATCATACTGCCCAATTTAACGGAGGCTGCCTTTATCCTTGATGAAGACTATGTGGAAGGGCCCTATACCCGTGAATATATCGAAGGCATGCTTCACAGGTTATCCCGGCTGGGGCCGAAAAAGGTTGTATTGACCGGAGTGTGGTTCGATAAAATGCAGCTTGGAGCCGCGGCGCTGGACAGCGAAACCGGGGTTATCAGCTATGCTTTTTCAAAAAAAATTGAGGGTCATTTCCACGGAACGGGAGATGTTTTTGGAAGTGCGCTCCTGGCGGGGCTCATGAACGGATTTTCTCTGGAAAAGTCCATTGAAATCGGTGTAAACTACACCTATTCCTGCATCGAAAAAACCGTGGAGCTCAACCAGGAGCGCAGATACGGCGTTTGCTTCGAAAAAGCATTGCCCGGTTTTATTAAGGCATTGGGATTGACAGACTGATTAGCAGACCGATTAACACTCTTGCTTACAGGTGACAGGCTGATTAGCAGACCGATTAACACACTTGCTTACAGACTGACAGACTGATTAGCAGACCGATTAACACTCTTGCTTACAGGCTGACAGTCTGATTAGCAGACCGATTAGCACACTTGCTTACACACTGATTAACAAGGCGGAAGGAAGCCGGAGAGGACTTTTACAGCATATCTAAAAGCTTAAAGTCCTGCGGCTTCCAAAGCCTGGGCCAAATCCCTGATGAGATCCTCCCTGTCTTCAAGCCCCAGGCTTAAGCGAAAGAAGCCTCCGTGGAATTCCTCCGGGTACAGGTACTGGCGCTCGTCCTTTTCTCCCAGAAAAACGATAAGGCTTTCATCATGACCCAGAGATACGGCATTGGTAATTACTCGAAGCGCGGCAACAAAACGGTTGTGAGTATCGTGATCCCCATTGAGCCCAAAAGCCAGCACACCGCCGTAGCCGTGATGGGTTTGTTTTTTTGCCACCTCGTGCCCCTTATGGCTTTCAAGGCCGGGATACGCCACAAAGCGTACGCCTTTTTGGCTTTCAAGAAATTCAGCCACCACCTGGGCGTTGGCATTATGCTGTTCCATGCGAAGGGGCAGCGTAACGGCGCCGCGCATAATGAGCCAGGCATTGAAGGGGCTGATGGCGCCTCCAAGGTTGACCATAGCATCGGAACGAATGCGATCAATAAGGGTTTTGCTGCCGATTACAGCGCCTCCCATGGCGTCGCCATGGCCGTTGATGTACTTGGTAAGGCTCTCTACCGCAAGATCCGCCCCCAGCTCCAGCGGACGCTGATTATAGGGTGAGGCAAAGGTATTGTCCACTGAGAGAAGAGCGCCGTTTTCATGGGCTATGACGGCTATGGCTGCAATATCGCTTACCTGGGTGGTGGGGTTGCCCGGGGTTTCAATATGGATGAGTCTGGTGTTGGGC
>JAEXPO010000398.1 GCA_023446675.1 Bacillota bacterium
ATTCATACCAGGGAGAGGAATAGGGGTGAGGCGAGGTAACGCCCTTGTGGTAATCATACATACTTTTTATAGAATCCAGAACCTGCTTTATTAACCCTTTGTCACCCTGATTGTAGTGTATGGGCAGGAACGATAGAACATAAATTGTTACAGGAATGGCAATGAAAAACACGATACAGCAAAGACAGGTCAGATAGAAATACTTGCCCAAATACGAAGTTAAATGATGGGCTTTCCGGGATGGCTCCAAGCTGCCGTCCTTTATTTTCCGGTTTAATTGATTGTTATAGGAGCTGTAGTCATAGCCTCTGGACATAAAGAAGAGAACGGCCAGACCGGTGACACCGTAAAAGCCAATCCACTTGCTGGCACCGCCAAGACCCAGCATGATACCGGAAAGCAGCAGGGGAATAAAGGATTTCAGAACGCCTCTCTCATAGGAAGGCGTATCATAATATCTCAGCATAAAGTAGTACATGGCCATGATGAAGAAGACCGTGTAGCTGTCTATGGTTGCAAGGCGTGTCTGAGCGAAGTGCATGAAGTCAAAGGCAAAAAGGACGGTGCAAAACAGTGCCCAGAAGCTGCTTTTAAAAAGTCTTTTTCCGATTAAATGCATTAAGGGCAGCATGGCCGCACCGAACAGGGTTCCCATGATACGCCAGCCAAAGGGAGTCATTCCAAAAAGGCTTATACCATAGGTGAGCAGTGTCTTGCCAAGTGGGGGATGGGTGTTTTCATAGAGAACATCTCTCTGCTCCATTTGCTCCAGTGCGGTACGGGGAAAGTAAATTTCATCAAAGTAAGTGCTGTTTAGTACGTTGGGGCGCTCAGGAACCATCGTCTGCTCATCAAACATTAAAGAGGTGGCGTTAGCCGCCTCACTGTTGTCCACCGTAAAATCAGTTATAAGGGTTTCACCGCTGAAGAAGCCTATCTCACGGTATTCAGCCTTATAGAAGCGATTTTTATCCGACTCGTTGTCCGTTCGAAGGAAGGTGGCCTTGAACCGGAGCTTGTCCGTTTTTACCTGGTCCGTTGAATAATGCCATTTAAAAATGGATTTAACGTCTACAAAGGTATAAGGTACATACTCGCCGTTTTGCCAGGCTTCTATTTCCAGGGAGCCGAAGCATCCCCAGGCGTGGCCCAGTCCTCCGTAAACCATGATTTTATCCAGCTCAACCTCCCGTCCAAAATCCACAATAAAGGTTTCGTTGAGCTTATCCGGTTCCCAGCCTGTCTGAGGGGCCGTGAAGGATCCCAGATTAATAAGGGCAACCAGAAGATAAATGGCCGTAACGGCCGCCATAAGCTTAAAATCCTTGGAGGTCAGGCGATTATTGTTCATTGTACTTCCATTCCTTTTTTCTTGTTATGTGTTTCAATAAAAAGTTTATACCCGTCAAATACTGCTAATCCATAGGTGACAAGGGTTAAAAAGGACAAAAACAAGGCAATGCCGTCGGATGGATCCAGCCAATAACGTTTTTCAAATGAGACGAGATAAAGGTATAAATGGTTTGAAAAAACGCAGAGGCTGGTAAGAATGGCCGTAAGCACATGCCTTTTATTCCAGATAAGGCTGAGCATAATAAAGCTGACGGCAGGGAGCAGATAACGCTCATGCATCCGTGACATAAACACAAATGCGCTGAAAAGCACGAGAAAGGAAAAGTACGCCAGAGCATGAGCCGAGGCCCGCCCTTTTATAAGCATAAAGAAGGCGTAACCCAGAGCACAGGCTAAAAGAATATACCCCCAAAGGCTATAGGTGAGTCCCAGGAAGGACAGCCCGTCATCTCGTGTTTGCCCCCCCAACAGATACCAGAAATTAAAGGCATTGGCTGTGGCGTAGGGGTAATCCTCCATGCTTCTGGAATACAGATCAAAAAGCCAATAAAAAGGATCCAGAACCTGTGGCACGGGGTTTCCGGACTTGGCGGTGGGATTGTAGAAGGGCAGCACAATGAGAAGGTATAAAACCACTCCGCCGGCCAGTCCCGTAAGAAGCCTGGTTATGTTCTTTACATCAAGCCGAAAATCTCTGAAATAAAGGTAAAGCACCACCGGTAAAAGAAGACCGCTTTGGGGCTTGGTTAAAACAGCTACGAGGAACAAAAGCGCAGCGGCGTTTTTCTGTTTGACTTCAAAAAGATATAAAACGCCCAAGAGCATAGCTGCAGGAACGGAATCAAATTGGCCCCATACTGAGGAATTCATAATAACAGCTGGGTTTATGAAGAAGATAAGTGCAAGAACAATGCCCTTTTCCTCACTCTTGTATTTTTTAGAAAGGAGAATTAAAAGACAGCCTCCCATAGCTTCAAAAAGCACCGACCACATCTTTATAAGATAGGCCTGGAACCCTGAGGACAGAGAAAAAAGAACCTTTATTTCACCGGTGAGCCATAGAAAATATTGAAAAAAAGGAGCATAAACAATATGATAGCCCGAATCGCCGTATAACTGTGCAGGCCCGTTTTTTGCAAGATAATCGCTCCATGCCGTATATCCGCCCATATCAATGGAATAAGAGGGAATAGCCGTTAATAGAAGCCTTAAAAAAAGAACAATTATTATAAGTGAGCCGTAACGCTCAAAAAGCGGAACGCTCTTTAAGCTGCCTGTCCCACGTTGTACTCTGGACATAACCGCTTTTGTTAACCTCCTTGTTCTCTCTTGTAACTCGATCCATTCTAACCCAATTCAAGGCAAAAAAAAAGCACCTAAATCGGATTAATTTATAAAATAATAGCTATCCTTCGGTGCTAGTTCATATGAAATTAAATACTACATATATAAAAGGAGGAATAAATAATTACAGACTTATTATAGCACGAACAACCCCTGTTTTATGTTACTATTTGATTATAAAAATATTAACAATTGATGAACAAAGACAGCTCCTTGAGAAGGGATGTTTAAGGTATGTACAAAAATCATACTTGCCTGAGCTTATTGCTCATAGTATGGTCTATAGCGTTTTATAAAATTGATTTTTCCTGTCTTATAGTTTATGATTAGATAAGTTGAGTTTTCAGGAGTGATCGTATGCATTACAGGAGCACCCGGGGCGGGGAACAAGGGATTTCCTCGGCAGGAGCCATAAAGAAGGGTCTTGCTTCCGACGGCGGGCTATTTGTACCCGAAAGTTTTTCCGTTTTGTCGGCCCAGGAAATAGAGCAGCTTGCACAGATGAACTATCAGGAAAGAGCAGTATGCCTATTTAAGCATTTTCTTACCGACTATACCGACGATGAAATAAAAGAATGTGTCCATAACGCCTATGATGGCAAGTTTTCCAATGAGGACATAGCACCTGTGGTTTCATTGAATGAAACCCTTCATATGCTGGAGCTCTGGCATGGCCCCACCTGTGCCTTTAAGGATATGGCGCTCCAGATCCTTCCTCATTTCCTTGTTAAAGCCATAAAAAAGACCGGGGAAACCTCGGAAATTGTTATTCTTGTAGCAACCTCGGGGGATACGGGAAAGGCTGCGCTGGAAGGCTTTGCCGATGTAGAGGGAACTCGGATTATGGTCTTTTTCCCCGATGACGGCGTCAGTGAGGTACAGAAGTACCAGATGCTTACCCAAACAGGTAAGAATGTTCAGGTTGTGAGCGTTAAGGGCAATTTTGACGACACCCAGACCGGAGTGAAAAAAATATTTAACGATGAAGCGCTTTCCGTGGATTTGGAAAACAAGGGCTTTAAATTTTCCTCGGCCAACTCTATCAACTGGGGGAGACTTGTTCCTCAAATTGTTTACTATTTTTCCGCTTACGGGGATATGCTCAAAAG
>JAEXPO010000458.1 GCA_023446675.1 Bacillota bacterium
AATTTATACCGTACACTCATTTATATCCGCTATGCAAAATGCCCTTTGAGACGGAATATTACTGCCTATATAGGATATTTCTTATTGTTCGGAATACACGTATTTATTATGATCAATACAGAGTCAAAAACATTTCGTACAAAGTATTCTCATTAATCAAACGGCCTTGTCGGCCCGGCTTTACTTTTACCGGGCCTGTATGCCCGTGACCTTTTCCGGTCCAAGGCAAATAGCTGAGAGGGGGACATCAAATTCATGAATCTAATCAGAAATACTTTCAAGCACCGGGCTCTTCTTGCCATGGCCCTGCCGGGAATCATTCTTATCTTCATGTTTTCCTATATGCCCATGTTCGGTATTGTGGTAGCCTTTAAAAAATTTAATTTTGGCGACGGCATTTTCGGAAGCCCCTGGGTGGGCTTTGATAATTTCAAGTTCCTATTTAATTCCGGCGCCACCACCTGGAGGCTTATACGAAACACGGTGGGCTATTATTTGTTGTTTACAATTGTGGGCACCATTGGAAATGTGGCACTGGCCATTGCATTGAACGAATGTCTCAGCAAACGGTTTGCGAAAGTTTCCCAGACATTTATGATACTGCCTACCTTTATATCGTGGATTGCAGTGACCTTCATTGTAAAAGCGCTGCTGGACGGACAAAACGGAATGATTAACCATCTTCTTATTTCCCTTGGAAAGGACACTGTCCAATGGTATACCTCTCCAGACAAGTGGCCGGTAATACTATTGATTGTTAATATGTGGAAAGGTGTTGGCTATGGCTCCATTCTCTATCTGTCGGCTCTTGCAGGCATGGATCAGGAAATGTTTGAAGCCGCGGAGCTGGACGGAGCAACCAAGCGCCAGCAGATTTTCTATATCACCCTTCCCATGCTAACATCCATGATTTCCATTATGACACTGATGAGCCTGGGCGGCATTATGAGCTCCAATACGGGCCTTTTCTACCAGGTGACCAAAAACATCGGAATTCTGTATCCAACAACCCAAACCATAGACGCTTACATCATGAACGCCCTGATGAGCGGCTCCTCCAATTTCGGCATGACCTCTGCCGTGACCTTTTTCCAGTCCTTTGTGGGCTGTGTCATGGTAGTTGGAACAAACCTTCTGGTTAGAAGATGGGAGCCGGATAATTCTCTGTTCTGACAGGGCTCGGATGAACTCTGACAGATTCTGTGATAGAGAGCTGATGAACGCCGGTAATTTCTGTAATAGCGTTCCGATAAAGCCGGATACCCTGACCTGAGGTGTTTTCCATACAGATATAAGGAGACTGATTTTATGCCGAAAAGAAAAAGACCCAAATTTTCATCGGGTCAAATCCTGTTGATGATTATTTTAGGCCTGTTTGCCCTGCTGTGTCTTCTGCCGATGCTGTTAATCGTGGTGGTTTCTTTTAGCTCGGAAGCCAGCATCAGCTCCAAGGGCTTCAGCTTTTTCCCCGAAGAATGGTCCCTTAAGGCCTTTGGCTATGTAGCCGCCTTCAGCAATCAGCTTATCCAGTCGTACATGGTTACCATCTACGAAACCTTTGTGGGTACAGCCATAACACTTGTTCTCACCAGTATGTTTGCCTATACCTTAAGCCGGAGGGATTTCATGCTGAGAAAGGCATTGGCCGTCTATCTTCTTATTACCATGCTTTTCAGCGGAGGCCTTCTTTCAAGCTATCTGGTGAACACGAATATATGGGGCATGAGAAACAATCTGCTGGTCCTTGTCATACCCGGAGCCGTAGGCGCCATGAACTGTATAATCATGAGAACCTTTATTCAGACCAATGTGCCGGACTCGCTTATCGAGTCGGCTAAAATTGACGGAGCCTCCGAATACAGGCTGTTCTTTTCCATAGTCATGCCGATTATGCTTCCCGTACTGGCGGCCATTGGCTTTATGGCGGCGGTGGGGCACTGGAATGAATGGCAGACTGCCTTCCTGTATATTGATAACCCCAAATACGCAACCCTTCAGCTTATGCTTATCAGGATAGAAAAAAGCCTGTCCTTCTTGCAGGAGCGCCTGGATTCCCTGTCGGCGGAGGAGCTGGAGCTTCTTGCCAACGCTCCCTCGGAGACGGCCCGAATGGCCATTTTGCTCTGCACTCTGGGGCCGGTTATGATAGCCTATCCCTTCTTCCAGAAGTATTTTGTCAAAGGCATTACCATCGGCTCTGTTAAAGGGTAAGTGCCGTGCTATTGCAATAAATACCGCAATCTTTAATGCCGCAATTCTTTATCCGGAAAACCGGGGGATTTGCTTGAAGGAGGGCCAGGCTAATGATTTATAAGGATATGGAATTCCACAACGCGGCCCATGTGGAGGAAACCCCGCTTGGCAGCCTTGCATACAGGTTTCCAAAGGATGTCTCGGACAGTATGGGGGAAGGGACTCATACCTATGGACGCTATGTGTCCCGGACAACAACCGGCTGTGAGCTGCGCTTTGTTTTGGAAGACGGCGACAGGGCCTTGCTCTTTTTGTCCGCGCTGGATGAGGAGGGTTATGTTCAGGTTTACCGGGGTGATTTCAGGTACTATACGGGCTACACCTATTCCTATCCCGTGAGCAAGGGGAAGGTAACGGCCATTCCACTGATAAAAAGTCCAGGCTTTGAGGCACTTGAAAGCAATTATAAAAAGGGCTCCTTTTCTCCCGAGGTGTGGCGCATTATGTTTGATATTAACTGCACCCTGGCCTTTAACGGCCTGGAAACCTACGGCGGCAGGGCGCGTCCTCCGAGGACGGAGGAGGTGCCTTGTAAAACCCTTCTGGCTTATGGCACTTCCTTGACCTACGGTGCCTGTGCCACGGCACAAAGCCTTTCCTACATCCAGCTTCTGGGACGCTTTTTGAAATGCAATATCCTCAATAAGGCCATGGGTGGCTCCTGTATGAATGAAATGGGTGTTGCCGACTATTTTGCCCGGGAGGCGGGCTCCTTTGACGCCGTGCTTCTGGAAAATGCGGTGAACATGGGGAGTATGCCCCAGGTGTATGAAAAGAACATGACCTATCTAATGGATAGGCTTGTGCCCGCAATGGCTGGAAAACCCATTTACTTAATTACGGCCTATCCCAATTCATCCAATATAGGAGGGGATAAAAGCTATCCCTGTGTGAAAAAAAGCGGAGAGGAAGGCTTTCCCCAGGATGAGCTGATGCGGGAGCTTGCCCGCCGTTATCCCGGTGTAGCTGTCATTGAGGGGGATTCTCTTCTGGAGGATTTCACGGGCCTTACCTGCGACCTCATTCATCTTTCCGATTACGGGCATATTGAAGTGGCTCGAAAGCTATCGGAGCGACTGTGCTTTTGAGTAAATTTATACATTCTGAGGTTTGTGGGTGAAAAAAGGATATTAAGGAGGAATAAAACATGTCTCATGAAAAAGAAGCCGGTATACCCGTGGCGTTTAACGAAAACGGGTACATTATTAACGGCAAGCCGGTCTGGCTTGCCTCCGGGGAATTTCAGTATTTCCGTCTTACCCGTGAGGATTGGGAGCCACGCCTGCTCCAATTGAAGCTGGCAGGGTTCAACACCGTTTCGGTCTATTTTGCGTGGAATTACCACGAAGCCGAAGAGGGCATATGGGACTTTGAAGGCGACCGGGACGCGGAGGAATTCCTGAAAATAGCTGCCGGGCTGGGCTTATATGTGGTGGCAAGACCTGGTCCCTTTATCTGCAACGAATGGACCATGGGGGGCATACCGGCCTGGCTCTCCGGTAAAGAGGGTATACGGCTTCGGACGGCGGATCCCCTCTATTTAAGCTATTGTGACAAGTGGTGGGATAGAATTGCACCTCTCATAGCCAAATACCAGCTTGGCAGGGAAGGTACCGTTATACTGGTCCAGGTGGAAAATGAGTACGGCCATCTTGGTGAAAATCAGGAAGGAGCCTATATTTATCATCTGCGGGACGGCTTGAAGCATCACGGCATTACCGTACCCATCATCAACTGTGACAGCTTTATTCAGTATAACAGGATTAAGCCCATGAAATGGGAAGGAATTAATTTATGCTGCAACTCAGGGGGAGACGGGCTCAGGGTGCTTCAAAGGGCCAGAACCCTTCAAAGGGAAGCCCCTCTCTTTGTAACAGAATTCTGGATAGCCGCCTTTGACTGGTGGGGAAGAAACGGCTCGGCGGTTTATGAGAACAGGCGGGCTATTTACGGAGGCCTGGAAATGGTGGCCGGGGGAGCGGGAGGCCTTACCGTTTTTGTTTTCAGCGGCGGATCCAACTTCGGTTACTGGCATGGCCAGTCCATCTGCTCAGACAATAATTTTATGACCACCCTTTACGGACCGGGAGCACCTATTCTGGATGACGGGCTGTTCTCGCCCAAATACGACTTGTTTAAAACCCAATATACTGCATTAAAGGCGGCCTCTAAGGAGCTCGCACAGGCCGGTATGCCTCAAATTACAGGTGATTTGAGGTCCCTTTGCAAGGCTGTCCGAAAAGCGGGTGACACAACCTTTACCTTTTTTGTAAACCACAGCGCCGAGCAGATGGCTATTGCCGATGCCGAAAAGGAACAGGCGGCGGTGGATATGTCCATACCGGCGGGTGAGGTGCGCTTGATGATAGAGAATCTGCCCCTGAAATCAGGATTTATCTTAAAGAATACCACCGGAAAGCTTTTCGCGGCAGATCCGGCTCTGGTGGTGCATGGCCACGGGGGAGAGGGCTTAAGTATTGTCCTGTCTCCGGTAGAGGAAGGTATGGCTGGGGATAGAGAAAAGCTCCAGGTTGTCGGAGAGGATGTAAGCTTTGAGACAAGGGGAAGTGAAATAAAGCTCCTTGCTATTCCAAATAAGGATAGACAACCCATTACCTGCCAGGTAAAAGCAGGGGCGAAGTCCTTGACGGTTATAATACTTAGCAGCGACGAGGTTTCCCGCTGGTATCAGGTGGATTTGCCGGGTATGTCACCTGCACTCATAGGGGGGCCGGATCGCATAGAGAAGGTGCAAGTTAGAGACGGTACGGCGGAGCTTCTTATGTACAGCAGCCTTGAGCGTCCATTATGGAAGGTTGACTCGGAGGGTTTTACACCATGGAATATTAATTGGGGTGCTGCCCGGAAGGAGCACTGTATTTTTCCGGGCAGCCTTCAATGGGTACGAAGCTTCCCGGAAGCTCTTCCCGAATACGATGACAGCAGCTGGTATGCTTCGGATACCCCTCAGCCCATGGCTAAATTCGGCACAGGGAACGGCAGGGCCTGGTACCGTACTACCCTGGAAATTGAGAGTGAAGGCTGGCAGATGATTCATACCAGCGGCGCTTCCGACAGGTGGCTGTTCTTCGCGGACGGGAAACATCTCACCTCCAGGGGCATGGGGACACACTTTGGGAAGGATTGTGCCATTTACCTTACCAAGGGCAGGCACACCCTGGCTGTTCTGATTGAGAACCTGGGCATGTTTAATACAGGCTTTGAGATGGAAATTCCAATGGGAGAGCCGAAAGGGCTTTATGGGCCTGTATGGCGAAACGGAATTGAAATAAGGGGCTGGAAAATGCGTGAAGGGCTTATGGCAGGAGAAAAGAACGAGTATCCTCCAAATGCTCAATTGCCCGGCTATGCCTGGGAGAGTATGACCCAAGAGGAGGGACAGGAAAGCCCAAAAGGGCCTATGCTGGTTAAAGGCACCTTCCCCAGGCCCGAAGGCTTTGAGGGGGCCGTAAGGATTAAGACAAACGGAGGGAAGGGAAGCATCTGGATAAACG
>JAEXPO010000540.1 GCA_023446675.1 Bacillota bacterium
GGCCTGGATACTTGTAAGCGGTGGTATTTTTGCATATGCCTACCGCAAAAAGGGACTGGATAACTAAACGGCCGCCTTTAGTGATAGGAATCCATTTTTTTTGACATAATACTGCTTTAGCGATACATTTAATATAAAATGATAGGGTTGCCTGAACGCTTGATACGGTTTCACCGGCCAGGCGTTCAGGTTCTTCTTATTCCTATGTGGGGAGAAAGGCGGGCGTTTGCATGTTTGATGTGACGGGTATTGGCGAAATTCTGATTGATTTTTCACCTGCAGGGGTTTCCGAAGCGGGAGGCAGGCTTTATGAGCAGAATGCAGGGGGAGGGCCGCCCAATGTTCTATCGGCTGTGGCCTCCTTCGGAGGAAAATGTGCCTTTATCGGCAGAGTAGGAAAGGACGATCAGGGGGATTATCTCAGAAGCTCCCTTGAACGTCTTCATATTGACTGCTCCAATCTTACAACCGACCCCTTTTACAATACGACACTGGCATTTGTTACCCTGGACGACAGCGGTGATCGCAGCTTCAGCTTCTATCGAAGACACGGCGCGGATCTTCAGCTTTCATGGGAATCCATTGATTACAGGCTTATTGATACGGCCCGTATCCTTCACTTCAGTACCGTATCCATGACCGCCGATCCTTCTGCCTCCGCCACCCGCGCAGCTTTCAAAAGGGCGAGGGAGAAGGGGGTTTTGCTCTCTTTTGATCCCAATTACAGACCCCTGCTGTGGGAAAGTGAAAAGGACGCGCTGGCAGCCATTACAGAGGGCGTTGAGGCCGCACACCTTGTAAAAATGTCCAGGGAAGAGGCTCAGATGCTTACCGGAGAGGCAGAGCCTGAAAAAAGCTGCCGGGCCCTTTTGGAAAGAGGCCCCTTGTTTGCGGCGGTAACACTTGGACCGGAAGGCTGCGTCTATGCTTCCGGGGCCCGGCAGGGCAGGCTTCCGTCCTATCCGGCTAAAACCATAGACACAACGGGGGCAGGGGATATATTCTGGGGCACCTTTTTAGTTGAGCTTACAAAAAGCGGAAAAGCCATTGGGGACTTGGACGGTCATGAGCTTAAAACGCTTCTTAAGTTGGCAACCGTAGCAGCAGGAATAAGTACGGAGAAAAAAGGCGGCGTTACGTCCATACCTTCCCATGATAGAGTAAGGGCGGCCGCCCTGACCTGGAAGCCCTGAACCGGACGCACCAACAGACCCTTGCGGCATAAAAGCCCAGGGGCCTTTTTTTGTTAGTTATTTGCTTAATCCAATTTGGCTAAAGAGAAGGCCAGGCACCCCTTGAGCTTTGATAAAAAGGCCGGGCAAATCAAATCATACAGTTTTGGCCGTTATTTAAGAATGATGTTTGTACAGGATTTCTCCGTTAAATATGCAGTTAGATATTGACTTTCATTCTCGATAACACTATAATTTTTAACTGAGAAGAGGTATGTCTTCGTTAGTAAGTCCAGTCTAACGATATAAGGAGCAAGTATGAATACATTAACAAAAGGAAAGTTAAATACACCTTATACTGTGGATTCCATAAAAACGGAACAGGACGATATCCGGAAGTTTCTATTTACATTGGGTTGCTATCCTGGCGAAAAGATCACAATTATTTCTAAATTGGCTTCAAACTACATCATTAATATAAAAGATGCCAGATACAGTATAGATGAAGATTTAGCAAACGCTATTGTGGTAGGATAAATAATTAAGTTTATTTTGAAAGAGATAATTGCTGGCAAAAAGTTAGATGGGTCTAAATGTTTGATGTTTATAATAATTTTGTTATAGAATGAGGTGTGCCAAATGAAAATTGCTTTAGCAGGCAACCCAAATAGCGGAAAAACCACATTGTTTAATGCTATTACAGGGAAAATCGAGCATGTTGGAAACTGGCCCGGTGTTACTGTGGAAAAGAAGGAAGGGGACGTAAAAGCAAATCTTAACCCCAAAAATGAAGATTTGCTTGTAGTGGATTTACCTGGTGCGTATTCCATGTCTCCCTACACAAACGAAGAGTCGGTGACAAAAGACTTTATTCAGAACGAACATCCGGATGCTATCATCAACATTGTCGATTCCACAAATCTGAGCAGAAGCTTGTTTTTCACCACACAGCTCTTGGAATTGGGTATACCTGTGGTTGTTGCACTCAACAAGAGTGACCTGACTGAGAAAAAAGGCAATACAATAGATATTCCTGCTTTGAGTGACGCTCTGAGATGCCCGGTTATTGCAACCACTTCAACAAAAGCTGCCAATAACGGTTTGCCTGAGCTTATTGACGCCGTTATTACGGTTGGCAAAGCTAATAAAAAGCAAATTGCCCCTAACATTGGAGGTCCTAAGAAGGTTTCCACAAAAGAGGAATTTGAAAAGGCCGACAATAAAAGGTTTGCTTTTGTAAACGAAGTTGTTGCAGATGTTGAAAGAAGAAAGAAAAGCTCTGAAAAGCAAACCCTGCAGGACAAGGTGGATAGGGTTGTCGCTCACAAGTGGCTGGGAATTCCCATCTTTGCGATAATTGTTTTTCTGGTGTTTTCCATATCCCAGTCCTGGATAGGCCCCTGGCTTGCAGATATCTTTGTTGGCTGGGTTGATATGTTCAACGAATGGGTTGGTTCGCTCCTTGGCGAGGATGTTAATCCTGTTGTCAGCTCCTTGCTGCTGGACGGTATTCTGGGCGGTGTAAGTGCCGTTATCGGCTTCCTGCCCCTGATTATGGTTCTGTTCTTCTGTCTGGCTCTTCTGGAAGACTGCGGCTATATGGCCCGGGTGGCTGTTATTATGGACAGATTCTTTAAGAAGGTAGGCTTGTCCGGCAGATCCATCATTCCTATGATTGTTGGAACCGGCTGCGGAATACCTGGAGTTATGGCTACAAGAACCATTAAATCCGAAAGGCAGCGCCGTACCACAGCCATGCTGACCACGTTTATGCCCTGCGGAGCCAAGCTTCCTATCATTGCTCTTTTCGCAGGTGTCTTTTTCGGTGACAACAGCTGGGTGGGGACCTCCATGTACTTCCTCGGAATTGCAGTTATCATTGTAGGCGCTCTAATCGTCAGAAAAATAACAGGCGATTTTTCCAGGTCCTACTTCATTATGGAATTACCTGAATACCGTTTCCCAAGCATTAAGCGTGCGGCCATTTCCATGCTGATGCGTGCAAAGGCCTTTATTATTAAAGCAGGAACCATTATTCTGGTATGCAACGCCTTAGTTCAAATACTGCAGACATTTAACTGGCAGCTCCAGGTTGTTGCCGAAGATGCTCCCAATACCAGCATACTGGCAACTATCGCTACACCTCTTGCCTTCCTGTTTATCCCTCTGGGCTTTGGTATCTGGCAGTTTGCTGCAGCGGCCGTAACAGGCTTCATTGCAAAAGAAAATGTTGTGGGAACCCTGGCAGTATGCTTTGGAATAACGAACTTTATCGATACTGAGGAATTGGCACTTGTGGGAAGCAGCGCCGACGTAAGCTCCGTATTCGGCATCGGTGCGGTAGCCGCGCTTTCTTATCTGGTGTTTAACCTCTTCACACCGCCTTGCTTTGCAGCCATCGGCGCCATGAACTCCGAACTGGAATCGCCAAAATGGCTCTTGGCAGCTATTAGTTTTCAGTTAAGTATGGGAT
>JAEXPO010000554.1 GCA_023446675.1 Bacillota bacterium
GTTCTGCGCTGACTATTCCTTTCAAGCATTGCTGGACATCATAAAGAAAGGGATAGTATTATGATAGTACGCCAACTAAAAGCCAGTGAGTATGACAGCTTGCAAAACAGTTTAATTGAGAACGCCCACATTGAGCCGTTATCCGCAAGCTGTACTGTCCGAATGGTAATCAACAACGTGGAATACTCTCTAAAATTACAGCCGGAACACCATCACAAAATGGCAATCTTACAGGCACTGCGTATTGAGCGCGACATCAGCGGGTCGACCTACGAGTTAATCACCAAAGGCAACCTGTTGTCCTCGCTGTTGGAAATCCTGATTTATCAGGGTGTAGCGTAGCAGCAACCTCCAATTGGAGATGGGTGCCGGAGTCGCTGGTCGTTGCCGCTTTTTCTGAATGGGTGGCGTTTTCCTTTGCAAAATGTTCAATGGTCTTACGCTATTTCTTTAGCTGGCCCTTGAAATTCTCCCTATGGGAAACCACTTGTTGAGCAGGGACACCGCTTCATCCGGCTTCTTTGAGTCAGAGTGAAGAACTCTGGCTGGCGGCAAAGTTTCGAGCCGACGAACCGAAACCCCATATGAGGCTGAATAGAGGCGGATGGAGTTTGCGATACAAAACGAACTCCAATGCTACCTGAACCCCATACGGTAGATGAGGCAGGTCATTGCATCTTACTGAATACTTTCATAAAAGGGGCGGCGTTTCGCAACAATTGAGACCGGCTGTTTTTATCGCAGACATGATTAATCATTTTTTGCAGCAATTCCATTCTTGAACTTTTTATCATGAAGTCCAAATTTTCATCGCTAAGATTTTCTAAATAGCGCCTGAGTACAAGTGAGCGTTCATAATTTTTGATTAGCGGTTTTACCATTTGATCGTATGAGCCCAAACCACAGATATCGTAAGCGCTGTATATGCCCGTTAAAATGGAGGTAAACTGTCCGAACCCCAGTCCCGGTGAAATTGTGCCAAAGCAGTTACCGCTAAAATAAGTGGTCTCCACTTTAGGCTTACCACAAATACCCACCAGGTATTTTGTAACTTCAAACTTATCCGTAATCTTAAAAATCTGATTAAGATCACGGGAGGTCTTTTCAAAAAACCGTTCCCACATAACATTGATATCCAGTTTCGTTGTGCTGGGATAATCCGGATACATCATAACCAGATTCGCCTCGTTGCTGGAATAGGGAATAATCCACCCATAACCTCTCGGTGCAATATCATAGTCAAACCAAACATGGGGTATGTCTACTTGAAAATCACCTTCTATCGTGGCTCCCCTTACGGTACAGCTCAAGTCGCTTCTGAAATTACCCAGAAGGCAGGAATAATCCGCGTCTCCCGTAGCTAAAACAACCGCATCAAAATGCTTGCATAACTCTTCATAGTCATGTTTGGAGTTATATTCAATATCGGCTTTAACTTGCTTCTGTAATTGCATCTCGTAGGAATTTTCATGGCGGCCGCGAATATTGGTATAGCCAAGATTGCCTTTGATGAATCCCGTTTCGTTTTTTGAGTGAATCACCATTTTATGGACCTCGGTCACAGAGCTCAAATGAATTCCATAGTTGCTTCTTAAATAAGGCAAGCAATCCTGAAAAGGCCGATTAAGAATGTGAAACATGCTCTCTGCATTGACAAAGCGATCACCCACACAGCTTCTTTTTTCAAAGACAGAAGGTCTTATCCCGTTTCTCTCGAGTATAATCGCACAGGATAGGCCGGCCATACCGGCACCCATTATAGCAACTTTCAATTTACTCCCTCCTTATCCGAATCATGGCTTAAGTATTTTGGAAATAAACGCTTTTAGTTTAAAAGGAGCAACCGGCGTTGCGAAAGCAACACCGAAGCTATTAGCCGAAACAACATTGGTTAGTATAAAGCATAAGCCCAATGTAAAACCAATCAAACCGAAAATCGAGGATAGGATCATCATCAGAAATTTGTAAATTCTAAATGGATTCGTGATGGTATAGTCGGGCATTGCAAAAGAAGCAAGCAAAGAAGTGGATACGAGAATAAGCAGCAAGGGGCTGAATATACCTGATGCAATAGCCACTTGTCCGATAATGATAGTACCTGCGATACCGATTTAAATATCATACCAAATGATTCTTGTAATTCTTGATTTTATATAATTCCAGTATTATCAATTGGCTTGCAATTATGCCTTATCGTGCAAAAGATCGTCCGGTATTTAAGCTTGTGGATATTTTACGATAGGCATGAAGAGACACTCTTTGCGCTAAAGAAGACAGCTCCTTCTACAAAGAGATAGCTGTTGCGATATTATTAACATGTATACTGATGCTATAGGGTTCCCATAGGAAAAGGAAACGCTTTATCCTGATGAGCGCAGCCTTTGGCTGCGGGCAAAGGTCCCCGTACAACAGGTTTGGCGCTACTGCGCGCTTCCGCAGTACGGGGAATGCCCATAAAAAGTTGCTTCTTAATTAAAAAATGAGCTTTAGAATCACCAGTACCACCAAAGAGATGGTCAATAAATAGGTACAGCATCCGCCTCCATAATACCTGCGCCTGCGATGGTGGTGATGGGCACCAAAGGGAGGCATGCCTTCATGATGATGGCCATGATGCCCTTGGTGTCCATGATGACCGTGAGGACCATGACCGCCTCTTCCGCCGCCATGGTGACCGTGATGTCCGGGGCCACCCATGCCTCCGCCCCCATGTCCGCCGCCACTGTGTCTGCCCGCTCCTCTGCCGTGCATACTCATTCCTCCTTAATAAATGTACTCTAATATACTCTAATAGTGTACTCTGCGAAAATGCGTAAGTACTTCCTGTCGTACCTGTGCGATGGTTATAGTATGATACGTTTGACACCTTTACAAGTCTGACAGGCTCTTTTCTGTTAGACAAAGGCTTCTGTCTTCTTTATATTGAAGGAGAAGCCTTTTTACAAATCATGCCGTCATTTAAGTGTTTTTATCCAAAATGTCGAGGCAAGCCGTTAAAATACCCGTGGTTGCCAGCACATCGCTTAAGGAGCGGTGGGCTGTTTCGTGGGCCAGCTTAAGGTGGGCAGCTACCGTTCCCAGCCGGTGATTGGAAAGCTCGGGAAAAATTTTTTTGCATAAGGGAAGGGTATCTGTCACCCCGTTCGTTATATTGAAGCCGGACTGGTGAGCCGATGTAATGAGAAACTTCATGTCAAAAGGCGCATTATGTGCCGCAATAACGCTTTGGCCGATAAACTTAAGAAAATCGGGCAGGGCATCCTCAACGGAAGGAGCTGATGTCACCATTTCGTCGGTTATGCCATGAATGCGGGTTGCCCCGGGTGGTATGGGCATAAGGGGATTAACAAGGGTTTCGTAGGTTTCGCCCAGCACCCCGTCCTTTACTCTGGCAGCACCGATTTCCACAATGCGATCATAGTAGAAGTTCAGGCCGGTGGTCTCAAAATCAATAACGACAAAATCCCTGTATCGGCGGCGCATCTCCTTTTGCAGCAGATTGATATTGGTATACCGCAAATCAGGATAAGCCTCCGGCGGTGCCTTATCCTTAAATAAAGCCATCCTTGCCATGAGATGGCGATAGAGCTCATGCATGCTTTCATTCATTCTGGCAGGAAAGGGGAAATGAAGGGGTTCAGGCTGGCCCGACAAATAAAAGATTAACTGTCCGGCCTTTCCGCCCTCGCCGATGATGCCCAGGTGAAATTCTACGGTGGCCATATCCCTGTAAAAAAAGCTCTTATTGAACGCAGCCTGTTCCTTGTTAAGAAGGACTACCCGGTCGGTGCGGACCTGAATCCCACGCCTTTGCCCTTCCAGCACATAGGCTCCGTTTTTATGCTCAATAACCGGTGTAATGGGATGTATTGGGGCTTCTTCCGTCATGATTCCGATCCTTTCCTGTCCTTTCCTGAGTTCTGCCTGGTGTTTGTGTTTCATTTTTACACATGAGCCCGGAACTGTCAAATGAATCGCCCCCTGTAATAAAGCAGCCGTCTGCAAGGCTTGGGGGGTGTATCCTTACCTGTAATGCATTAGTATAAAGCTGGACACAGGCGTGGGATCCTCCAGACTATGGGGGTGGTGGCCCCAGTCCCTCTTTACAATTTCAAGCAGCAGGCCGCCTCTTTTTTTGTACTCTTTTGCAAGATGGGCTCCGTTTTCCTCATAGGGCACAGGAAGATCCGAATCACCAGCCACCAGTGCCAGCGGGATGCCTAAATTCCACAGCTCTTCTACCCTGTCTAAAGGACTATGGCTAAAGCTTACCGCCTCCTCCTGGGATAAGCCGTAGGCATACTTGAAAAGCTTCCAGTCTACGGGGCTTCCGGAGCCCTTACCCAGGCCACCCGGCCAGCTTTGAGGCTTAAGAACCGGTGCGTCCAAATAAATGGTACCGGTGAATTGCGGATAGGTGAGGGCATAATTGCACGCATAAAGCCCGCCCCTGCTGAAGCCAAAGAGGGCGGCTTTGGGATTCAGATTAAATTTATCGACAGCCACCCTGCGGAAGCTTTCCATAAGTGCCACAGCCCTGGGGCTTCCAAAGAGATCGCTGACTCTTATATACCCAATATGAAAGCCCTTATCGAGAAGATCGTCATCCACAGCAGGAAAGGCATTAAAAAATTCCGCCCGGAAGACCCAGCACCTGTTGGGCTCCGCCTTTTGAGGCACTACCACCAAGGCTTCCCTGCCGGATACATAAAAATGATGAAGTGTTCCGGATTTAAAGGCTTCGGTGCCTTCCGAAAAAGCCCTTTCTCCTTCCGGATCCTTCATAAAATCAGGGCTTCTTGTTATATGTATATTAAAAAGTCCTTTTAAGATAGCCTGGAAAATAACAAAATGCCCCTGGCTATCGGGATGGATTCCGTCACCATAGCGATAAGTTGCCTTTTTAGCCCGGTTTTCTCCTATCAGGCTTTTAAGGGACGGCCGCAGGTCGATGACCCCATCCAGGCTTTTGAGTAAATGGTCTTCAGAGGCTTCCTCCGGCTCCTTATTTTCAAGAGATAAAATATAGTCGCCGTAAGCCTCAAGAACCCTGTCATAATGGCGGTAGGGTTTTAAATAGCTGTATGCCTCCTCCTCTTCACTCTGGCCTTCCCAATCCTTTGCCGCTGCGGTTGCAAAATCAAAGGGAGGGGGAGTCATGCCGACCACCTTTTTTATACCAAAAGCCCTCAGACGGGCAATAAGGCGTAATATACCCTCTTTATAGCTTTGAAAACGGGCTTCTGAAAGGGGCATGTAAATGCCGTCATTCATGCCGTAGCAGAAAACAACTAAATCCGGCTTTTCTTCCTTTAGAATATCCTCCAGCCTGTCATGGATACAGGGCCGGGGAAAGGGATGATCCGGTTCGCTCAGGCCGCTGGCCGTTTCACTGCTTAGTCCTCTGTTTACAAACGTGTAGCCGCTTTTGGGCAATAGAGTATGAAAATACCGGGAAAGATAGCGTAGGTACCGGCCGTCGTGGGTAATACTGTCCCCCAGAAACAATACCTTTAAAGGCTGACCGCCTGTTTCGTCCTTTAAATGAAGCATCATTCTCCTCCTTAAGTTGAAAACCCTTATGAAAACGGGCTGCAAAATGCCTGGGAATGCCCCTGCATCCTGCCCAACCCCTTCTTACTCCTTATTAAAAGCCTTATAAAGTACAAATGCAAGTGTTTCATGAACCCTCTTGACACTCACGGGCGCGTTGTAATAGAATAATAAAGCTTTTCGCTTAAAACACCATTGCATTCATAAGATTAACGAATCTTTTCGCCTATTAAAAACAGGTGAATCAAAGGGACAGGAGGGAGAATATGTCCGTACAAAATCATCCCGACTACTCAAAAGAATCAGAAAGACTGAATTACACACTGGAACTTGCAGCTAAAACCTTAAAAGAATCCACAGCCAGTAAATCACGAATAGATAAAGAGGTGGAGCGCCTACAGAAAACAGGAAGCTCCGACAGCAGTCTTGATTATGTGGATTTGTCGGTAAACCAGCTTTTGCAGAACTCAATGGCTATGAAGCTTAAGAACCTTTTGGAAGCGCAAAAAAAGCCTTACTTTGCCCGCATTGACTTTCTGGAAGAGGGAACCGAGGAGGTTGAGCAGCTCTATATAGGAAAAATGTGCCTTATACGTGATGAAGACATGAAGCC